>NZ_JAUUBW010000055.1:0-2404 GCF_036598985.1 Sporolactobacillus sp. KGMB 08714 | reverse complement strand
TTGAATTGATTGAAGGGTGGGCCCCTTCTCAATTGCGCTTGGCTTTTGTTCAGTTTTCAAGGAACATTCCAAAAAGCAACTTAATTAGTTTACCTCTTCTGTCGAATTATGTCAACATCTTTTTCTATCAAAATCATTCACAAAGCGTTGCATTTGCTTCAACAACAAGAGATTTCAAAAAGACAACAAATATTTTAACATGCATCAATATGCATGTCAACAAGCCTCATCTTTAAAACCGATTTTGCAATCTAAAGCAGAAACGGTCCCATTATTTACGGCCTGTCTAAAAACAACGACATATAATTTACCATGTATTCGCGAATACGTCAATATCATTTTACTAAAAGCCTTAATGTAAATAAATGAGGCGGCCCGCTGATCTAAAGACGACCGGCGGGCTCTGATTCGGCGGGATCATTGTTCGACTCTCCGGTTGTTGGATCCGGCATCCGAAAAAAAGACCGGCTTTCCCTTTAGTCTGAGTAACTGTTCTCCCTCTCGGGCATGTTGAAAGCTCTTCTCAGGATCCCGGAGTTACCGGCAAAAAGCACCACGTCAGATAACCGGGTTCCCATTTTCTTCTGTCCTCTCAATCAAGAGTGCTGGACGCAGGATCCCGGACATTGAAATCAGCTCATTTGAAAAAGGTCTCAAATCACCCGGTCCTCCTGTACAACATGCCCATGAACCATTTTCGGTACATGCTTCATCGGACTCAGTCAACGGTGAGGCGGCCAGTCGCAGGCTGTCCTGCATGCACGCTGCTTTGCGTTTACATAAATGTAAACGGGCCGCAGCGGCACTTTTTTAGGCCCCGCGAATATGTCAGTCGGGTCTGCCTCTCAACGATATGCTGGCGCCACGGAACAGCCCGCATAATTTCTGCGGATCCCGCTCAAAGATCACATGGTCAAGATCCATTCCATATAAAGCAGACTCCGTTTGGTCCCGGCCTGCACAGTTTTATACGGAAGAAGCGGCCGGCGGAGTAACAGCCGTTTTCACGCAAAAAAGCGGACCATGATGTCCGGTCCGGTTACGATGAACGGAAGCTGTGAGGCGCAGCCATTCCATTCCCTATTCCTGATCTGTTTTATTTTCTTTACTCTGACATTCCGGGCAGATTCCGTACACTTCCAGCCTGTGATGATCTACAATAAATCCGGTCACCTGAGCCGCCAGCGTTTCAACCTCGTCCAGTCCCGGATAAAAGAAGTCGACAATTTTTCCGCATTTACTGCAGATAATATGATAATGCTGTTTTGTCGAAAAATCAAAACGGCTTGATGAATCGCCGTAGGTCAGTTCTTTAACTAACCCGGTCTTTTTAAAAACACGCAAATTATTGTACACCGTTGCGACACTCATATTCGGAAACTTATGCTCAAGATCTTTATAAATCTCATCCGCCGTCGGATGTGCATCGGAAATAACCAGATATTCAAGAATCGCATGACGTTGCGGTGTAATCCTGACACCGGAATCTTTTAGCAAATTAATTGCTTTCTCAACAGCTGCAGCATCTTTGCTCATCGCCATGCACCTCGCTTTCAAAACATTATTAATTATCATAATCAGAGAACATTGATTATCAAATTAAAATAGTTATAATTACATTTTCAGTTTACATTGAACGGACTGATTCTGTCAACGCTGGCGCACCATTTACAAACAGACACGGAGGCTTCCCCCCGGCGGCAGCGGTTTAGAACAACCTTTCAGGCCATACCGCAGCCATTTTGAAGCGCATTCATTTATATTTCTCAATCCGCCGGACAAGAACAGCTAATATTAGCTTAATCCATTTCCGGCACTTCTATGTATTAAAAAGCATTGAAAATCTGCAGCTTTTGTTCAGATGCGAATCGGCGGTCAATATTGCCGCCGAAGTTTATTATATCAGGAAAAATCCGTTTGTCGTTCACAAATCAGTGAAAAAGTGAGTCTGAATGATCATTTTTCTGCTTTATTTATGAAACATTGCTGTTATCCGTTATTCCCGGTAAGCGACAGTACATTAGTCAGAAATCCGTGTTGTTAAAGGATTTTTACTGAAGAAGCCGACAGCATTGCTGCAATGATACATATCATTAATGCCCGAAAAATGTCATGGCATTAGCCTTTTTAATCCGGATGGAAAAAATGACAACGCAATGTTTAAAAAGCCGCGTCCATAAAGAATTTTAGTTCCATCCGCCTTTCATCGGTATAATGATGCAGGCGGCCGTTGAGCAAAAAATTATTTATTTAAAATGTGCTTGGCATAAAATTGTGAACTATTATTCGGCTGCGGGCCGGAAATTAAAAAACGGCAATAAATATGGAACTAAAACTTGAAACACCAAAAACAGTGTTTAAGCCTTATCCGATAAGGGGGTAACACAAAAAATAAAAGCATGAA
>NZ_JAUUBW010000054.1:0-2683 GCF_036598985.1 Sporolactobacillus sp. KGMB 08714 | reverse complement strand
ACAGGACATGGGTAATGTTGAGACGCTGATTATTCGACGTTTACGCTGTGAGGATTGCCGGAGAATTCATCATGAACTTCCGGCTTTTCTTCTGCCTTATAAGCGCTATCAGGCATTTTGTATTGAAAAGAAGATCCATTCTACAGAACTCTTTGATGTTGCCGCAGACCAGTCCACCTTGTATCGCTGGAACCGTTGGTTCCAGATTTTGGCTCACTATTGGTTGAACTGTCTCCGATCCCTGGCCTTTCGTTTTATGTGGGCAATTGCCTCGGTGAATCCGTCGCCCTCGGGTTCGCTGACCGTACTCGAACAGCTCGGGCACTTCGTTGGTGACGCACCGGGTTGGCTGACACGAATGGCCAAACCCATCATCAATGTGAACTTATGGATACAGACCCGTTCAGCCTTTTTGCCCCAGTGAAAAAGGGTTACCCTTCATGATGATCATCAAACGAGGAGTGAATTCATCATGAAGGACAATGAAAAAAAAGAGGAAACAGCATCCGAGCGTTTTCAGTTGATTGCGCCTCTACTTTCGGTCGATCTCGATCCAGCTCGAACCGGCCAAATCAAAAAAGACATTTGTGAGAAATATGGGATCTCTGATCGGACGTTACGTCGTTATCTAGCGTGCTATCGAGAGAGAGGTCTTGAAGGGCTAAAGCCAAAAGGCAGAAGTTCAAAGGGCCACGCGATCTCACCGTCTTTGGTCGAAGAGGCGATTCTCCTGAGAAGAGAAGTTCCTCAACGTAGTATCTCTCAGATCATTCAGATACTGGAATGGGAGGACAAAGCGCAGCCCGGGGAATTGAAACGGTCAACCCTTCAGGATCGGCTAACGGCCCGGGGCTACAGTTCCCGACAGATGCGTCTGTATCGGTCAACCGTCGGTGCGGCACGACGTTTTCAGAAACTCCATCGCAACAAGCTTTGGCAAAGCGATATTAAATAGGGTCCCTATCTTCCTATTGGCCCGAAGGGGAAAGGCAAACAAGTTTATCTGGTTCTGTTCATTGACGATGCCACACGGTTTGTGCTGCATGGTTCTTTTTATCCCACGCTGGATCAACGAATTGTCGAGGATGCCCTTCGGCAATCGGTTCAAAAATATGGTCGACCAGAAGCGGTCTTCTTCGATAACGGAAAACAGTATCGAACCCAGGCCATGTCTCGAACCTGTTCCAAATTGGGGACACGACTGCTTTATGCCCGTATCTACTCGCCTGAATCCAAGGGGAAAATAGAACGGTTGAATCGAATGGTTGATTCGTTCCTTGGGGAAGTTGCCCTGGAACATCCCAACTCCCTAACCCGGTTGAACGAGCTTTTTCAGGTCTGGCTGAGTGAGTGTTATCAGAATAAGCCGCATTCCGCCCTGGGAGAGCACATCACTCCGGAAATGGCTTTTCGCAGTGACAAAAAGTCGCTTCATTTTCTTGATCCGGAAACCATCCGGCAGGCTTTCATGCATGCGGTCCAGCGAAAGGTGGACAAATCAGGTTGTGTTAGTTTCAACAGTCAGCTGTATGAAGTAGGTTTGTCTCTAGTCGGCCGAGATGTGACCGTCGTCTACGATCCTTCGGATCCCACACAAATCATGATTGAAAAAGAAGGGTGCCAACCCTGGGAGGCGAAGCCTCTTGAAATTGGTGAACGTGTGGGGAAACGCCCAGAGCTGCCGAAAACCCTCCAACCTCAGCCGACCAGTTCTTCTCGCCTCCTTCAGGCAGCCGGGCAGAAATACAAGGAACGTCCAGATGTTCCTAAGCCCGCAGTCTCCTTCAGTAAAGTGATCGAGGAAGGTGAGCGTTTTGTATGAAACGTTTTATCATATGAGCCGAACACCCTTCTCACGTTCCATTCCGACGAATGCCCTTTATGCCTCTCACCCGATGAAAGAGATTCTGGGACGGCTGACCTATGCGGCTGAACGTCAGCTGTTCGCTGTCGTCACCGGGGATTGCGGCACAGGGAAAACAACAACGATTCGTCAGTTTACAGACAAACTGGATGCTTCAAAGTTCAGCGTGTTGTATTTGTCTGATTCTAAGCTGACGCCTCGGCATTTTTATAAAGGGCTACTGGAACAGCTGGGATGCGAGGCAAAATTTTACCGAGGCGACGCCAAGCGTCAATTGCATCATGAAATTGAACTGATGCGGGGGATCCACGGTATTCAACCGGTGGTTGTCGTGGATGAAGCTCATCTTCTTGACCGGGAAATGTTAGAGGAGGTTCGCTTTTTACTCAACTTTAAAATGGATTCCCAAAGTCCAATGGCCTTGATCCTCGTCGGACAGAGTGAACTGTGGAACCGGCTGCGCCTGCAGTCTTGCGCGGCGATCCGGCAACGGATTGATCTTCAATGTAAGTTGGGCCATTATGATCGTTCCGAAACCGGCGCTTATATTACCGGCCATTTGAAATATGCCGGTTGTGACCACCCTGTTTTTTCAGATGGCGCTATTGATGAGATTCACCGTTATTCCGGGGGCGCGGCCAGACTCATCAACAAAGTCTGCACGCACAGTCTGCTTTATGGCGCACAAAACGCCCATTCCATTCTTGACGATCGGATGATCAAACGTGTGATTGAAGGGGAATTCTCATGACTTCGCCTTATGAAATGTTCTACAATCCGAAAAAGAAACGATGGACTGTAGAACTTGATGGGCAGCCC
>NZ_JAUUBW010000053.1:0-2735 GCF_036598985.1 Sporolactobacillus sp. KGMB 08714 | reverse complement strand
AAAGACGGACAACGTCTCCGTCAAACGATGGACAACAAGCGTCGTCATATTCCAGTCATTAATGAATAGCAGCAACAATCAGACTCAGGAAGAACTGGAAAGGGCCATGCGTGAATGGATTAAGTACTATAATAAATCCAGAATCAAAGAAAAACTCGGCGGTTGAAGTCCGATTGACTATCGGATTTCAACTGCCGAGCGAGTAGCCTAAAATTATGTCCAACTTTTGGGGTTCAGATCACTTTCGCATGACTGCTTTTTCATAAGAAGGTGTCCATTATTTACGCTTAAGGTAATCCAGACTGTATATCAGCAAATGAAATGAGCCTACAGTATTTGGACGCAGATCCGAACTCATAGGCTCCTTTCAAGCAGAAAATCCACTACTTTTCCTTATTATATTGAATACTCAGGTACACCACCCCAACTAAAAATACAATGCCGTACTTATAAACAAAAAATACTTGCCACATATAATCTTTTGGAAAAATTAGATCACACAAAATTACAGCTATTAACATGCCTACACAACTTCTAGCATACAGTATGCCCGTTCGCTCATCAGTCTTTCCAATTTTTTTAAGTAGAAAAAGCATTGAAAAAGTGACCACGATAAGCAGAGCAAGTCCGCCAAGGAGTGCGATATTATAATTGTTTGGTGATTGTTCCAGCCACTTTTTTAACGGCACAAATGTCGAATTTAAAAAAACTACAGTTTGGCTATCATTCATTCTTAGCATCTCCCCTCGAGTAGGTAAAAATATCTTGAACACTTACTTTAAAGTAAGTAGCTATACGAAAAGCCAGCAATAATGTGGGGATATAGTTGCCTTTTTCCATTACAAAAATAGTTTGCTTAGATACCCCCACCTTATTCGCTAACTCTTGCTGTGACATTTTTGCTAGAGTACGAAACGCATAAACATTGTTGGATATAGTATCACCAAATTTTTTAGTCACTGCCCAGCCCCCCCTTCGTTGAATTATAAACTATACTTTGACATAAGTAAAGTTTAGTTTTATAAAATAAAATCTCACTTATACAAAGAGGTCTGAATATAAAATCGCCACAAAAATATCCAGTCTTTCACAGTACTCTTGGGGGCTTTATCAAGACAAACGCATTAGAAATTCTGACTGATCGCGTGCTACAATGAGTGCAACAAAGGAATTATGAACGATCCGAGAGGCGATAAGCCAGCGCAAGCGCCGTTTTTATATAGGGAAAGTCAAAACCTGCTTTTAACCGCTTTCCTCGAATACTCCGCTTGCTTGTTGTCTCCTGCTTCAGTAAATTGACCACGCATCGACGCAGCAGAGCCATATTCTGCGCACTATTTTTCAGGCACATGCGTTGCTCGTCCTCTCGGAACGTGATATCGAGCACGTGATGAAGTCCATTTTCGATCTTCTAGTGCTGGCGCACGGCTTTAGCGAATGTTTTCGCATCGCTAGAAAGTGAGGATAGATAGAACCGGCGTTCCACGCTAACGTGATCACCCGTCTGCCGTTCAGACTTGACCACGCCGATACTTTCAAGCCCTTTCCATTTCTCTTTTTGATCCAAAAATCAATGGCGCCGGTCGTTCAGTAACAGCAGACATAGACATGACCATGACCTTCTTCGACCTGTTTATAGAAGCTGTGCAGTACATCCTTAAACACATTTTTCTGTGTGTCTTCCAAATACATTCGGACATCTTCATGGAGCGTGGATTGGTTGCCTTTCAGAACCAACACATAATCCGCTTCTTTCTTCCTGATCTTGGTGGCAATATCTTTCTGTCCCCATAGTGTCAATGGTGACCACGCAGCCTTTGAGGTTCAGCAGTTCGAGCAGGTTAGGGATAACGGTGATTTCATTTGTTTTTCCCTCCACTTTTGGCTGAGCCATACCGCCTTTTGTTAGGTCACCCAGGTAGCTTGCCCACTTGCTATCCGCACGGAGATGGGAGCCGCGCAGTGTTTTCCCATCAATGGCCACTACTTCGACTTGGACCAGTGTGTAGACGTCGGCCGTCCAATTCATGAAGCAGCATTCAACAGCCTCTGGATCGAGCAGAGAAAAGTAAGCGTCAAATAATGGACACCTTCTCATGAAATAAGGAATCATGCGATAATACCTCTATTCATTAATGCGAGGAGGATGATCCATGACACGAGCGGAACCTCGGGAACTCTGAAAGCATAGAATGAGCAATTTTGAGGAGAGTGGATTAACAGGCAGTCAATGGTGCGCCAATCAGGAAATCTCATTAAGCCAATTCCAATATTGGCGGCGCAAGCTAATTTCGACAAGAGATTCTGCGCCTTCAAGCCATTGGATGCCCGTTGATCTGGCCGGGCAGGAGAAAATGGATGTTCTTTTCATTTATCTGGGCTCAGCGAAAATTGAACTTCATACCGGATTCGATCCGGACCTGTTTGCGGACGCCGTCCGCGTTCTGCGCGCCTTATGATTCGGGAATCCACCATTGAAAAGTAAGCGTCAAATAACCCCCACCTTGAAAAGTGAGGGCGATACTTTATACGCTTTATGCTTCTGTGGTCAGCCGGCATTCGGACGGAAGGGTCTTGGACCATGGAAGCAGTGAATCCATGGCTTCTTCTGTGACCTGTTCAAGATTTGGCAGTTGTTCAAAGAGATAGGATAAATAATGAAAAGGTCGAAGTCCGTTCTCCTTAGCGGTTTCAATGACACTGTATACGATGGCACTTGCCTTGGCACCCTTCGG
>NZ_JAUUBW010000052.1:0-2950 GCF_036598985.1 Sporolactobacillus sp. KGMB 08714 | reverse complement strand
TTCGGGTTAAGCCCTCGGCCGATTAGTATCTGTCCGCTCCACGCGTCGCCGCGCTTCCACTCCAGACCTATCCACCTCATCGTCTCTGAGGGGCCTTACTGATTCCTCATGGGAAATCTCATCTTGAAGGGGGCTTCATGCTTAGATGCTTTCAGCACTTATCCCCGCCACACATAGCTACCCAGCGTCTGCTCCTGGCGGAACAACTGGTACACCAGCGGTGTGTCCATCCCGGTCCTCTCGTACTAAGGACAGCTCTTCTCAAATTTCCAACGCCCGCGACGGATAGGGACCGAACTGTCTCACGACGTTCTGAACCCAGCTCGCGTACCGCTTTAATGGGCGAACAGCCCAACCCTTGGGACCTACTTCAGCCCCAGGATGCGATGAGCCGACATCGAGGTGCCAAACCTCCCCGTCGATGTGAACTCTTGGGGGAGATAAGCCTGTTATCCCCAGGGTAGCTTTTATCCGTTGAGCGATGGCCCTTCCATGCGGTGCCACCGGATCACTAAGCCCGACTTTCGTCCCTGCTCGACTTGTGGGTCTCGCAGTCAGGCTCCCTTCTGCCTTTGCGCTCTGCGAATGATTTCCAACCATTCTGAGGGAACCTTTGGGCGCCTCCGTTACCTTTTAGGAGGCGACCGCCCCAGTCAAACTGTCCGCCTGACACTGTCTCCGAACCGGGTCACGGTCCCGGGTTAGAATGTCGGTACCGTCAGGGCAGTATCCCACCGGCGCCTCCCCCGAACCTAGCGGTCCGGCTTCTCTGGCTCCTGCCTATCCTGTACAAACGGTCCCCACATCCAATATCAGGCTGCAGTCAAGCTCCATGGGGTCTTTCCGTCCTGTCGCGGGTAACCTGCATCTTCACAGGTACTATAATTTCACCGGGTCGCTCGTTGAGACAGTATCCAAATCGTTACACCTTTCGTGCGGGTCGGAACTTACCCGACAAGGAATTTCGCTACCTTAGGACCGTTATAGTTACGGCCGCCGTTTACTGGGGCTTCGATTCAAAGCTACTCCCGAAGGATCACCTCTCCTCTTAACCTTCCAGCACCGGGCAGGTGTCAGCCCCTATACATCACCTTTCGGTTTAGCAGAAACCTGTGTTTTTGGTAAACAGTCGCTTGGATCTTTTCTCTGCGGCTCTCCGGGCCCGAAGGCCCGTCGAGCACCCCTTCTCCCGAAGTTACGGGGTGATTTTGCCGAGTTCCTTAACGAGCGTTCTCCCGAGCGTCTCGGAATGCTCTTCCTGCCCACCTGTGTCGGTTTGGGTACGGGCGCTGCTTCGCTCGCTAGAGGCTTTTCTTGGCAGTGTAGGTTGCGGCGCTTCGGTACTGAATTTCCCTCCTCGTCACCGGCCGGCCTTCCGCAGCGGGATTTGCCTCGCTGCCGGCCTCCCGGCTTGAACGCACCCTTCCGGCCGTGCGCCCGCCTTGCCTTCCTGCGTCCCCCCCTCGCTCAATCGTGAAGCAGCGGTACAGGACTTTCCACCTGTTGTCCATCGCCTACGCCTTGCGGCCTCGGCTTAGGCCCCGACTAACCCTGAGCGGACGAACCTTCCTCAGGAACCCTTGGGCTTTCGACGGAGGAGATTCTCACTCCTCTTTTCGTTACTCATACCGGCATTCTCACTTCCAGACGCTCCAGCCGGCCTTCCGGCCGACCTTCGCCGCCCCTGGAACGCTCCCCTACCGGGACCCTTGCGGGTCCCCCGCGATTTCGGTGCCGCGCTTAGCCCCGTTACATTTTCGGCGCAGCGCCACTCGACCAGTGAGCTATTACGCACTCTTTAAATGGTGGCTGCTTCTGAGCCAACATCCTGGTTGTCTGGGCAACGCCACATCCTTTCCCACTTAGCGCGAACTTCGGGACCTTAATCGGCGGTCTGGGCTGTTTCCCTTTCGACGACGGATCTTATCACTCGCCGTCTGACTCCCGGACCTGAGTCCCCGGCATTCGGAGTTTGACTGAACGCGGTAGTCCTGTGGGGACCCCTTATTCAATCCGTGCTCTACCTCCGGGTCTCGTCGTCCGAGGCTAGCCCTAAAGCTATTTCGGGGAGAACCAGCTATCTCCGTGTTCGATTGGCATTTCACCCCTACCCGCCCCTCATCCCCGCCTTTTTCAACAGGCGTGGGTTCGGGCCTCCATTCAGTGTTACCTGAACTTCACCCTGGACACGGGTAGATCACACGGTTTCGGGTCGGCAACCCTAAACTGAGGCGCCCTCTTCAGACTCGCTTTCGCTGCGGCTCCGCCTCTTCGGCTTAACCTTGCTTAGAATCGCCACTCGCCGGTCCATTCTACAAAAGGTACGCTGTCACCCCCCGAAGGGGGCTCCAACTACTTGTAAGCACACGGTTTCAGGATCTCTTTCACTCCCCTCCCGGGGTGCTTTTCACCTTTCCCTCACGGTACTGGTTCGCTATCGGTCACTGGGCCGTATTTAGCCTTGGGAGACGGTCCTCCCGGCTTCCGACGGGGTTTCTCGTGTCCCGCCGTACTCAGGATCCACTCCGGAGAGCGGGGGGCTTCGGCTACAGGGCGCTTGCCTGCTTCGGCCGGCCCTTCCAGGCCATTCGCCTGCCTCCCGCTTTTCTGACTCCATGCGGAGTGTCCTACAACCCCGGAGGGCAAGCCCTCCGGTTTGGGCTGTTTCCCTTTCGCTCGCCACTACTCAGGAAATCGCATTTGCTTTCTCTTCCTCCGGGTACTGAGATGTTTCAGTTCCCCGGGTCTGCCTTGCCTTCCCTATGGATTCAGAAAGGCATCCTGCCCGTTCGGGCAGGGGGTTCCCCCATTCGGAAATCTCCGGATCTCCGCCTACTTACGGCTCCCCGGAGCTTATCGGAGTTCGTTCCGTCCTTCGTCGGCTCCCAGTGCCAAGGCATCCACCGTGCGCTCTTGTTTGCTTAACCACTTCGTCTCATGACTCGCGTCA
>NZ_JAUUBW010000051.1:0-4629 GCF_036598985.1 Sporolactobacillus sp. KGMB 08714 | reverse complement strand
CTGTTTAGTTAAACGCAGATATTTTTCTGTCGATTCCACATCTTTGTGCCCAAGATAGGTGCTGAGGATTGGAAGCGAGCAATAAGGATCCATACCTTTACGAATCATTTGTTCTAGGGCATGGACACTGAAGGTATGTCTTAGGTCATGAACACGAGGGTACCTTCCGGTACTTAACTGGGGTATACCTGCTTTCTCCTCCAGCATTTTAAACTGATTCCTGATCGTTATTGGAGCATATCTTTCCAGGTGAAGCGCTGGGAAAAAGTATGGATTTCCCATTCTTACAACCTTTGAATTATAAATAGATAAATACTGTCTTAGTGATTCAGATACTGGAACTAACCGGGAAACATTATTTTTCCCCTTCATAACGACAAGAATTCCGTTATCTAGATCAACGTGTTCACATTTGAGAGCAAGGGCTTCACTCACACGTAAACCACTTCCATATAACATACGGATGACCGCAGGATATATATAGGGGGTATTTATAAACTTATTCTTGTTTGGTTTGATTGCGTCAGCTTCCTGAAGAATCCGGTTCATTTCATCTTTGGTAAAGATATAGGGGACAAAACTTTTTGAAACTTTAACGAGTTCCTTCGGGTAGACAAAGGCGGATATACCTCTCAAGTTTAAGAATAAGGCAAACTGTCTTATATGGGATTGCCTTGTATGGAGGGTTCTGGCACTTTCATTGTCCCTTTTTTTTGCATACGCTTTAACCAGTTCTGGCTGTAAAGCCAGTATAGGATCCGATTTTGAATGAGCATATATAAAACGAAGCATCCTGTTTATTTTTGACTGTTCAGCGTACGAATACTTGAATCCTAAGGACTGTTTATAATCTACATATTCTAAAGCAATGTCACGATAGATCTCAGAAAAATCGAAGGTATCATAGTGTTTCACACGGTACCTCCAAAGCCAATTGTCTTAAGGCGTCAATATCGATATTAAGATACATCCTCGTGGTGTTGATGTTCGAGTGTCCTAACGTCTCCTTAATTACATACATCGGAGTGTTATTATGGAGCATGGCACTTGCCAAAGAATGTCGCATAGCATGTGGACCATGTTTTCGTTCCGAAATATCAATGTTAGCCTTTTTGAAATACTTAGAGACCGCTTGGTGTAAGCAAGAATTAGTCAAGGGTTTCCCCCCATTTTTAATACCAATAAAAATGTAATCTGAGTTTGTTTTGGGACGCTCATTTTTGATGTAATCAATTAATGCATATTTGATATTTTCCAACAGCGGTAACTGATTGAAAGTCTTAGTCTTATACTGAACAAATTCAATGGTATTGCGTTCCCAATGGATATCTGACATTTTTAATCGGATAATGTCACTGGAACGGATACCAAGTTCCGCAGCGAGTAATACAACGACAAAGT
Source organism: Sporolactobacillus sp. KGMB 08714 (assembly GCF_036598985.1). Lineage (NCBI taxonomy): Bacteria > Bacillati > Bacillota > Bacilli > Caryophanales > Sporolactobacillaceae > Sporolactobacillus > Sporolactobacillus sp. KGMB 08714. The sequence continues at coordinate 3,228 of NZ_JAUUBW010000051.1, read as the reverse complement.
CCCTTTTCCCATAAAATGTACTTCTGTCTACGGCATAAATGGTTCGTCTGATTTCTTCAATGGAATAAAATGAAAGGATACGTTCTCGTTTGTTGGTAAATATGACTGGAAATAGTTCATTGCCTGAGAACAGGGTAAGGTTTTTGGCGTGTAAAAAATTAAAGAAGTGACGCAAAATAAATGTGCGTCCACTTATGGTGGAAGAAGATAATTTGGAAAGGGAAGATAGATAACCGGTAACATGACTTTGACTACAGTTCTGAAAATTTCTCACGTTACTATCACCGAGATAATTCATAAAAGAAATAATCGTTATTCTTTTGGATGAAATCGTCAGTGGGGATAGTTTTCTGAATTCCTCTAAGTTCAGATAATCTTCTAAGGTATCTGAATAGTCCTCATACCTAAGGAGAATTTTTGTCGCTTTTGCATGCATTTTGATGCACCTCCCATTCTAAAGATAGCATCAAAATGTTATGTTAAGTTGTATTTCCAGAAACTGCACTCAAATACTAGAAGTACAGCGACCTCTGTAAATTAATCAAGGTTGACTCAACATAATAAATGACTCTCCATAAGAGGAGTTATGTTGAGCTCAACATAATTCATCCGCATGGACGATATCACGTTCTAACAGATGCCTCTTCATGCGATCGTAAATTAAGGCGAGCCATTGCCGAGCACCATAGAGAATCCAGTTGCCTAGTGTTTGCCGGGAAAGAGTGACACCGAGCCGTTTGAACTGTTGCTCCTGACGGTAAAGCGGCTGAGCATCCAGATACTTTTGACACATCGTCTGTGCCATCATCGAAGGGGACGCCAAACTTTTGGGAAAAACCGGCTTCGGCGCTGGGGCGGTCACAATCGGCGTTTTCGTTCCCTTATTTTCGCAGTGCCGGCAAGCATAGATGTGACGGACATGCCGAACGACTTTAACTTCTGCCGGGATGACTTTCAGTTCTTCACGGACTTCCGTAGTCATTTCATGCAGGGCACTACCACAGCAGGCACAAACCTGTTCTTTTTCAGGCAAGCGATAGTCGATCACCTCGACCGGAAGGTTGTCCCGCTTTTCCTGACGCTGCCCCGGCGTTTTCTTTCGTTTATAGGTGATGGTTTCAACCGTAGGCTCGGGTGCTTGTGCACTCGATTCACTCTCTGCCTCGTTGAACAGTTGCAGGGTGAGCTGCTCCGGATGCGTCTTTTCACTTGAAGCGCCAAACCGGTGTTGTCGGCTGAGACGGAATTGTTCTTCGAACCCTTTCAGCTTCAGTGTCAGTTCGGCATTTTGTTTTTTCAACGCATCGCGTTCTTCTTGAAGGGCTTCAATTGTAGATAAGGGTGCTTCCGCTCCGTTTTTCATTCTTTCATTATAATGGAAAACGTGCTCTCTGTCTGCGTTTTAACCAAAAATCAGATCAGCGTGCGTGCCTTCACGGCCCGGTGGGCCTCGCGTTGTTCGAGGGACAGTCCGTCCAGCAGCCAATTTAATTGGTGCCGGCTGATTTTTAAGGACGGGGCATCGTTATGGGCCTTCGGCCACTGGAAAGTCCCCTTTTCCAGACGTTTATAGTAAAGCCAGAATCCATTGTATTCCCAGTGAAGAATTTTCAGCTTGTCCCGTTTGCGATTACAGAAGACAAACAGGCAGGGTGAAAACGGATCGAGGTGAAAGCTTTCCTGAACCAGGACGGATAACCCGTCAATTGATTTGCGCAGATCGGTGTTCCCCTTGGCCAGGTAGACATTTTCGATCGTTGATTCCCGAATCAGAAGCTCCGAAGCACACGAACCACATCAGCGAGCAGGTCCGGATCAAATCCAGCATGAAGTTCAACTTTCGCCGAGCCCAGGTAGATGAAAAGCACATCGGTTTTCTCCTGTCCGGCCAGATCAACGACCATCCAAGATGGCCTGGTTGAGGATGCGGCATCTCTTGTCGAACGTAACTTGCGCCGCCAATATCGGAATTGGCTCAATGGAATTTCCTGACTGGCGCACCACTGAGTGCCGGTTAATTCGCTTGTCTCAAATTCGCTCATTCTCTTCTTCCAGAATGCATGTAGCTCCGCTCGTGTCATGGATCATCCTCCTGATCAATTCATAGAGGCATTATCGCATGACGCTAGGAGTATGAGAAGGTGTCCATTATTTGACGCTTACTTTTATACTATAGCTTTTTTTAAAAGCATTAGCACAGCATTCATGATTATTGAAATAAACAAGGATATTTACCCACACTTTAATTAAACTTATAGCCTGCTAAAAAAAAAGCAATAAACACCCTCAACTTCACAATAAGGTACTTTTATCGCTTAATAAAAAAACTTTTTTAGAAATCTTTGTTTACCACTGTTTACTGCGCAGTTAAAACGTACTGCGTAACAGAATTAACAAAATTACCAAGGTATTATCGTCAGTTTATCCCACTTACCTTGCCATTTTTCTGCCTTTTTCTCATATATTTCTTTTGTAATCATTTTCTTGTTCGGTCTAATAACCATAGAAAATAAGTCATCTAGCTGATAAGGTGCATAGATTACGTAAAAGTCTTTCTTCTCCCTCCTTATGCCAAGAGAGGTTGCGGTAGTTGGCCAGCTATCAATTGCATTCTCTAAAGAAGTATATGGCTCAATTGGAAAACCGAATTTTTGTTTATACCAGAGATGAACACGTGCCTCATTTTTAACATCCAGCTTGAATGGAAATTTCCCTAGTCTCTCAATTAACAGTCTTTTTACTTCGTTCTCGATCGCTGTATTTTTGTCGTCAAAATAGACAACGTCAACATCTGAAATTCCGTATGTAAGTGGATTTCCCGATAGATAATTCCAAACTGTATCAGCAATGCAGCCTGCCCCAATATAATAGTCATGTGGCAAGCTTGACTCTTGGCAGACTCTCAATAACCTTTTTAGAGGTTCGCTTTTATTAATGATTTCAACTATTTGTTTCTCTTTGTTTTCCAAATGTTACCCTCCATCGATTAATGCTTCACAGTATTTGTCTACTGTTCATTTTAAAGCATTTTCCAACAATGACTACAACAATTTTATAACAACTGATTTAAAAATCATTAGTACAGTCTTTATGATTATTGAAATAAACAGGGGTATTTACCCATACTCTATGTAAACTTATAAGATACTAAAAAAGAGGCTGTCTCAAAAGCCCTGTTAAAACTCAAGAACCGGAGAGAAAATTTGTAAAAAAATTTCTCTCCGGTTC
>NZ_JAUUBW010000050.1:0-5010 GCF_036598985.1 Sporolactobacillus sp. KGMB 08714 | reverse complement strand
GGTAAGGTCAATCATTAAATTATGATAATTAATCTAGAAAATTCGAATTAATAGCTTGGTATCCATAAGGAGTGCTGAAAATGGGCAAAAGCAATAAAATGGGAGTCTGGCAGCTTACCATACTGACAGCAGTCAATATGATGGGATCCGGAATCATTATGCTTCCTACTAAATTGGCCGAGGTAGGAACGATTTCTATAACTTCCTGGATAGTTACCGCATTGGGATCGCTGGCCTTATCCTACGGTTTTGCACAATGCGGCATGTTTAGTCAAAAAGCCGGCGGAATGGGCGGATATGCAGAGTATTCATTCGGTAAATCAGGGAATTTCATGGCGAATTATACCTACGGCATATCTTTAGCTATCGCAAACGTGGCCATAGCAATCACAGCCGTGGGGTATGCTGCAGAACTTTTCGGCGTCACTCTCTCTCCGGTTGCCGTCGCTCTATGGACAATTTTTGTTCTATGGCTGACCACGGTGGCCAATTTTGGGGGAGCCAAAATAACCGGCAGAATAGGATCTTTTACCATATGGGGAGTCATTATTCCTGTCGTCTTGGTGGGAGTAATCGGCTGGTTCTGGTTTAAAGGAGGAATGTACGCAGCCGCCTGGAATCCTCACAATCTGCCGTTTTTTTCAGCGATGGGACAATCTATTTCCATAACTTTGTGGTCTTTCCTGGGATTTGAATCTGCGTGCGCAAATATGGATGCTGTTGAAAACCCGCAGCGGGATATTCCGATTGCAGTATTGGGAGGAACCCTGGGATGTGCCGTCGTGTATATTCTGTCTACAAATGTCATTGCCGGCATCGTTCCCAATTCCAGCCTGGTAAACTCAACTGCTCCGTTCGGTCTGGCCTTTGCCACAATGTTTACTCCGGCTGTCGGCAAAATAATTATGGGACTTATGATGATCGCTTGTATCGGTTCTTTACTGGGATGGCAGTTTACAATTGGCCGCGTGTTTAAGAGTTCTGCCGATGTCGGCTATTTTCCTCATCTATTCAGTAAAGTGACAACAAAAGATGCCCCGATTGTCGGTATGACTGTGCTGACTATTATTCAGAGCCTTCTTGCTCTCATGACGATTAGCCCCTCTTTGTCCAAGCAGTTCACCATATTAGTTAATTTGGCCGTCGTTACTAATCTGATTCCTTATTTGCTGTCGATGGCCGCATTGGCTGTGATTCAGATATACGCCAAGACATCTGTGAAAAAAGCAAGGGTAACCAATCTGGTGGCATTAATCGGCTCCATATACAGTTTGTACGCACTTTATGCCAGCGGTTTTGAAGCAATGACTTATGGTTCTATCGTTGTTTTCGCCGGATGGACGCTATACGGGTTTATTTCACATCGCTTTGATGCAAGAAATGAGAGCAGTGGAATCCATAAAGCCGTTTAACCGATCATATTTATATTTTTTGGCACGGGATGTTAGTTTATAGCAGGGGGGATATTCAATGGCTCAGACTGGAACCGATAAGATCAAGCGGGGCATGGCCGAGATGCAGAAGGGCGGCGTTATTATGGATGTCGTCAATGCCGAGCAGGCGAAAATAGCGGAGGAAGCGGGAGCGGTAGCCGTTATGGCTCTCGAGCGGGTGCCGTCGGATATTCGTAAAGACGGAGGAGTCGCGCGCATGGCCGATCCTGCAGCTATTGAACAGATTATGAACGCCGTCTCTATCCCGGTTATGGCTAAAGCCCGGATCGGCCATATAGTTGAGGCCCGCATGCTGGAGGCTATGGGTGTTGATTATATTGATGAGAGCGAAGTGCTGACTCCTGCCGATGATATTTATCACATCAACAAAAAAGAATTTACGGTACCGTTCGTCTGCGGCTGCCGGGATCTGGGCGAGGCCGCACGGCGGATCGGCGAGGGTGCGTCAATGCTCAGAACTAAAGGAGAACCGGGAACCGGAAACATTGTTGAAGCCGTTCGCCATCTTCGGATCGTCAATCATGAAGTCAATAAAATTGTTGCTATGTCGGCAGATGAACTGATCGTAGCAGCGAAAGAATTGGGTGCACCCTATGATGTACTTCTGCAAATAAAGAAAAAGGGCTGCCTTCCGGTGGTTAATTTCGCGGCCGGCGGAGTTGCTACACCGGCGGATGCCGCACTCATGATGGAATTGGGAGCGGACGGTGTATTTGTCGGATCAGGTATTTTTAAGTCGGAAAACCCATCTGCATTTGCCAAAGGAATTGTTGAAGCGACGACGTACTATCAAGACTACTCCCGTATTATTGAGGTTTCCAGAGGACTGGGGGAACCGATGAAAGGGCTGGATGTTCACATGCTTGCCCGGTCTGAGCGTATGCAGGAGCGGGGTGAGTAGTCCTCAGTCCCTTTTCAAAGGGGGGCTGCAGTTTTTTAAGCCGAATACGTTATTCCCTTACAATCTGACGGTTTGACAAAGTAAAAATACTCTCGACAGATGGATCCCCCAGGATCCATCTTTTTTTTATTGAAGGCAGCCGGTCATCGGCTGGAAAATTTTCAGAAGCTGCATGGGTCATACAATTCCGATCTTTGATGGCACCGATTATGAAGATTGATAGTACAGCGTCCACTTCCGAACCGATGCCATATTGATACGCTAACGTTTTAATCGTTATCCGAATTTATTTTACATGATTATGGCTGTAAGGATTCCACAATTTCCGGACATACATCGGACATAGAGATGAATAAAATGAATTAAGAAGAAGGGAGCAGCCGGCAGAGATCAAGGGACAGGCTCTCTGCCGGCAATGTCCCGGGAGAGAAAATATGATATAATAATTAAGTGTTTGTACATCAAACTTATAACATCGTATGCGCATAAAGCGGCGTTTCATCATAGATACCTGTTAAAAACAAAGAGGGGACTTTAATAAGTTTTTTATTAATGCTAAATAGGTGAATAGTGCAGCGCCTTTTACTTTAATAAAAGTCATTTAAAATGGTAAATAAAAAAATCATTGAGCAAAAATTGCTGAAACAGTCTGTCGGTATGATGTTTTTGGTTGCTGTGGGCGGTACGGTAGTGGGAACAATATCTAACTCCCGGGCAATTACCTTGGACGGCGTATTTTCATTTATAGCGGTCATCATTAAGTTAATGATGTTAGGTACGTCTAAACTGACTCAGAATGAAACGAGCAAGCGGTTCCAATTTGGCTACTGGCATTTCGAACCGCTTGTTTTAATTGCAGAAGGAAGTTTTACGTTAATTATTTTGGGATACGCCCTTTTTTCGGGTATTTTAAGCTTATTAAGCCATGGCAATCAGATGGATTTTAATATTGCCATATTTTATGCTTTATTTTTTACAATAAGCGACTCTGTGTATTATTTCTACGTCCGGTATGTCAATAAAAAATTAAAATCCAATTTAGTCCGCTATGATAACATCAGCTGGTCCATTGATGCTAAGTCATCAATAAGCCTGTTATTCAGTTTTGCAATTGCCTGGGTATTGTCGCGGACAGAGTGGCGATACTTATCTGTTTACGTTGACCCCATTATTTTAATTGTTATGTCGATACAGATGCTTCCTTCGACTTTAAAGATTTTAATCCCGTCCGTTAAACAGATCCTCATGGTTGCACCGCAGAATTTACACAATCATGTCCAACATGTTATGGATAAATTTATGGCCTATTATTCGTTTAAAGATTACGTCAGCTCGGTGCAAGTATATGGAAATACGCAGATTATTGAGATTAATATATTGGTTGATCGGGACTTTAATGTCGGCAGTGTAGCTGATTTAGACAAAATTCGTAATGAAATTGATCGCGAACTGGGCTATGGACATTTGACAGAATGGCTGACGATAACCTTTACTTCCAGTGAAAAATGGATGGCGAAAGATTACTTGGTTAATGACCGGTGAGCCCGTTTTAGTAAAATCTTTAAGTGCGGAAAGATGAGACTGTCTCAAAAGGGAGCTTCGAATAAAGGGCAGGAGGGAGAAGCATTTCCCCTCTCGCCTTTTCATCTCTTGTCTTGGAAAAAGTTACAGAAAAAATCGCCGATTTCATTTAAGAGGGCTGGAAAAAATCGCGATTGAATCCGGCTCCCGGTGCTGGCTGACGACTTTCTGAAGAAAGTCCGAAAGGGGGGCCCACTGGGAGAAAAGGAAAGCCGGGCAATACCATAAACAAAGAACCGGAGCGGAATTTTGGTGCGCACTCCACTCGGTTCTTTGTTTTTAGGAGGCTTTTGAAACAGCCCCGAATCATTGCGAATCTTTTACATTTCCGGATAGACGGCCCTTTTTCCGCCAATCAGCATTGGACGGGTCCTTGCCATCACAAGATGAGCTTTTCCGATTTGTTTAACATCGCTGCGGACCGGGACAGCGACATGGCGCAGATGCATGCCGATCAATGTATCGCCGATATCAATACCGCCGTCGGCTTTGATAAACTCAACAACGGTGGCAGCGGCCATGTGCTCATAGGCGTAGGTTGCCATCGCTCCCCCGGCATGACGAATAGGGCGGACCGTTACCTGCTCAAACCTGCGTTCTTTCGCCAGATGCTGATCGACGACCAGAACGCGGTTCAGGTGCTCACAGCACTGAAATGCAAAATGCACCTTGGTTTTAACATGGCAGGTGTTCAGTGCTTCGAAAACCGCTGCGGCAATTTCCAGTGAACCGGATGTTCCTATACGATCGCCCATGATTTCACTGGTGCTGCAGCCGATAACCAGTAAATGTTGAAAATCAAAGGGCATTACTTTTTCTAAATCTGCAAGTGCTCGGCTTAAATCACGGGTAATTGGCTGATAGAGAGTTTTCATTAAAAATTTTCCTTTCATCTATACTGAGCAATTCTTTGCAGTCATCACCTTGAAACCTTACTCAAGAATCAAATGAAATGCTATATTTTGTCTATTTTTTGATGTATTGTCTTTTATGTGTAATCCCCATCCGTTTCATTGCATCAATCCGTAGTCACCATTCCATCATGGATTTTGCCTTTTATATTTAATTATTTTG
>NZ_JAUUBW010000049.1:0-5926 GCF_036598985.1 Sporolactobacillus sp. KGMB 08714 | reverse complement strand
AAAGACGGACAACGTCTCCGTCAAACGATGGACAACAAGCGTCGTCATATTCCAGTCATTAATGAATAGCAGCAACACTAAGTAAATTATAAAAGACCGAACACGATCAGACTTTTTTCTGATCTGTTCAGCCTTTTTTACAATTGCTCTTTTGATTTTATCGTGCCCTAGAATAGGCAGGTTAATACAAATTAATTTTCAACCTAGTATCTCGACTGTAAAGTTCTTAATTCGCTGAAAAACTATCATGTGTTTACAGATTATATTTTTTATTAATTGACAATTGACTTTTCTAAGAATATTTCATATCAAACTCCTTTAAGCAACCTGTAAGACCGGGGTTATGAAATAATATAATTGTTTTTATTTTAGTCCATAGTTGGCATGATATGGATCCAACATTTAATGGTCTATTAATATTATAAAAAGGTACAGCATTTTTTAATAGCAATAAAGGGGTAATAACCATTTTTCCTGTATCACTTAGTTTAGACTCGCAGAATGCAACGATAAAATTCCAAGGGGGTGGAGTTACATAAATAATTAACCCACTTTCTATTATACAGTTATCAATCCAGCTAATAAAATTACCCTTAGATAATTGTGCAATCATTTTATAGTCTTCGTTATTGGCTATTTTTATAATAATCATGGTAGGTAGTTAGTCCATCCTAACCTTTTTTTGCAACAAAAATCATATCCCAGCTGCCATCTGTTAATGGGTTTTCATTAAAATCTCCAAACACATTCAGTAAATCAAATCCACTGTTTTTTAACAATAATTCCATCTCATATCTATAAACAATTCTTACGCTCAGTGGTTTAATAAATTTTTTAACTAAATTAGAATGAGCATCCATTTCTTCATGAATAATCGAAGCCTTTTGAAGCTGAGTAGAATTATCATAAGTTACAAACAACGTTTTTAATAAATGATTGCCATTTTCAAGTGTGTAATACCCACCGTCTTCAAGAATAGCACCGCCTATTCCCCCTTTTTTGTGATTTCCTAAATATTGAGCTTTTGGAAGAAAAAGGTGAATTATTAGAATTCCATCTTTTTTTAAGTGGCAATATATCGATGATAGACAATGTTCTTGATCAGAAGTAGTCTGTAATGAACAGAATGTATATTCTGCTATATAAGCCACTTCAAAAGTTTTTCCCTTCAAGAAAAAGTCTCTCATATCTCCTTGAATAAGTTTTACACGTTCACCTAAATTTTCTTTTTCAATCTTTTTTCTTGCAATATTCAGCATTTCATTTGAACTATCAATTCCTGTTACGTTAGCATTATTTCTAGCTAATTCTAACGCAACACGTCCAGTTCCTATACCCAATTCTAAAAAATCACTATATTTATCAGTAAATTTTTTATAAAATGGAATATCCTTATAATACAGTTCACTGGGATCAAAATAATCAGCAACGTTTTCATCCTTGAAATAATCAGCGTACACTGACTGAACACTCCTTTACAACTTTATCTCCACAAACAGGGCAATCCTTTTTTCTTGGTCTTTCAATTTTTTCAAATTCCATTGTCATGAAGTTAATTCTAATTTGTTTATTTAATATAGATGGTTGTTGAATTTGAGTTAAATATTTGATGATTTCTAATGAATTTAAACTAGCCAAAGTGCTTATTATTGGTACAAATGATGGTGCTGTTCTTCTTTTGTTTGCTCTAACAATATAATCAGAACCGGAAAATATATCTTTTTGGTCGTAATCCTGACATTCAAAACACGATGTTTTATAGGGAATTGTTATAGGGCCTACGAGGCCGTGAAATTCAGAGCATCCAGCTAAACTATAAGGAATATTTTTTTCTAAGCATGCTTCATTAAACCACTTGTTGATTTTTAAATATGGTGTATCTGCACACAAAACAGCAAAATCAGAACCATTTATTATGCCTAAGATTTCTTGCTTCGAGGAGATTTTCTTATCTATAAACTCATAATTAACTTTTGGATTAATATTTTTTATTTTTTTTTCAAGACTTGAAACCTTTTTTTTACCAATGTCACTTTCATTAAATATAAATGATCGATTCAAATTGCTTAATTCTACTTTATCAAAGTCTACTATCCTTATTTCACCCACTCCAGCACAAGCTAAATTAAGTAGTGTATGTGAACCAACTCCTCCTCCACCTAGTATAGTGACTTTGGAGTCTTTTAACCTTTTTTGAAATGTATATCTATCAACATTAGGCGTTTCAAACATTGAAAAAAACAGAAGTTGTCTATCATATCTTGTGAGTTCTTCGTCAGATAAGTAATCTGGCTTGTTTTCATTATTATCTTCAATTAAATTTTCATTTAAAAATTTTTCTGTTGCTTCTTCGACATCTTTTACGGTGATTTCAGGAAATTCATTGTGAAGAATTGTAAAAATTTCACTAACCGTCCTTTCACCATCTAAAAGACTTACGTATCTAGTTAAGACATCATTTACTTGTATATTTTTAGCTATACTATTTTCACCAAAAAGAAGAATATTATTGTCTAGTAGCCTAAGCCTTAGATATCTCTTAATAATTGGTTTCATAAGTTTAAACTCCAATCATTGTTTAATAAAATTTTACAGGAAGATGTAAAAACATCTTCCTGTAAGTAGAAATCCCTTTGCTTAAAAATGTTACTCGTTTGGCATCAGCTATCAGCTTGAATCGTGTGGAGTACAACGGTTTTCTTTACTTCGAATTTCATCGTTATTATCGCCTCCTTGTTAAATATATTATAATGCTTGATTCATTATTTTCAATCTATTCGACATAATTAGACAATTTATTCATTTAAATATTTAGTCGAATTTTCTAATTTCCGGTATAAGTATAATGAATAATGTTGCGATAACGACTATAGAGCTCAGGATAAAAATTGTCGTTATACCACCAATTGAATTAGCTAGCCAACCAGTTAACAAATATCCAAATGGTAATAGAGCAAATGACCCTAGCATATCAATACTAGCTACCCTACCAAATTCATCTTGGGAAACAAGCTCTTGTAAGCTTGTTTCCCATATCAATCCAAATAACATAAATCCTGCTCCCTCTAGAGACATTAATAAGATTAGCAAACCTGAGTAGTGCGCAAATGAAATCAAGATAAGGGAAAATCCGGCTAGTGCAACTCCACCGTAAGCTATTAAACCTCGAAAATGCCATTTCTTTCTCATACCAAATATAAAAGATGCTCCAATCGAACCTATAGCTGAACCAGACATAATAATTCCAAATGTATACGCCGGCAAATGCTCATGTACTTTTATTAACCAAGGAATTAAGACTGTAACAACACCTGATATAGCAATATTAACAAAGCTAAAAAAGACAATTGTCACCCAAAGCCAAGTGTTCCTCTGTACTATGTAAATACCTGATAAACATTCTTTAAGAAAAGATGTTTTTTGCAAAGATTGTTTTTTTACTGTCCCTTCATTGGTCAAGAACAGCAAACAGATAAATGAGATTAGGTAAGTAACCCCATCTATTCCAAAGCCAATTGGAGCAGACATAAAACTAACAATAAGCCCACCCACAGAAGGGCCTAAAAGATTTAAAAGCTCCACCGTAATTTGATTTAATGCATTTGCAGAATTACGAATTGTGGGTAAGAAAACCGTAGCTCGCATTGCGGAAAAAGCGGGCTGAAAAACCCCACTCATTAACCCCATAATCATCATAATAATTATTAATATATTGATCGACAGATGATTAGTCAGTCCTAGAAACATAACACACATTGATGAAATAAAGCGAGTTATGTCGGCCAGTCTCATGATTTTTGCTCGATTGAATTTGTCTACAATTATTCCGGATATTGGAAGAATTAATACTTCGGGTAGCATATATGCTGTCATAATCACACCCATTTCCATTGGTGACCTAGTTAAATTATAAACAAGCAAAGGAAGTATTATGTTTGTAATAGCCGTACCGAACGTTGACAATGAATTTCCAATCCAAATAAAGCGGAATGCCTTTGATGTAAAAATAGGTTCAATTATTTCTGGATATCTCTTGTTACCTTTGATATTAACAAGATTCATCATTTCACCCTCCAATATTATGTCTGATTCTTACCTTTCACCTTCCCAAAAACCATTCATGCAATCGAATCTCTAGTGTTTCTTAACTTACCTTTAGCTTTAGACATTTTATCAAAAGTGCATATATCTTCTCACTTAATATTATATCGCATGGATACATGGGCTACATTGCATTATTTTGATATTTCATTTTTTTTAAAACTTATGAGTTTTGAGTTCGAAAACCGAACTCAATAAAATAGCGGTGTTCGTCGTAGTCATAGATGAGGGCGAAAAATATTGATATCTGGCTATGTGCGAGTCAGTACCCGGTCTCAATACCTAGAATCACAGATCAAGGATTTGAAGAAATCCGGGCATGAAAAGATCTTCTCTGAAAAACTCACAGGAACAAAGAAAGCACGTCCTGAATTCCAGGGAAGTTACTTAAGATTTTGCAAAAAGGCGATACTCTAAAGGTGATAAAATAACGAAATCGGCAATACTTTTCTCATCCTCAACAGAGAAAAAGGATCAAAGAGGATCCGAATTTAGACAGATCCTCTTCAATCCCGGAAAGCATTTCTCTTTCTCTGGTATTTCTGCCGCCTTATAGCCCTGACTTTAATTTAATTGAAGAACTTTGGAACCGAACACGATAGTCACCGTCGACACGATGACTGAGACGAGCATCGACTATGGCGCACAGATCAAGTATTCTACTGACGAACTTGCTGCGCGGGTCAAAGAGGCGACGCATCAACATACCGACGTCGCTGGCGAAGAACTGGCGACGCTCCGTCAGCTTGGCCTGGATGTCCGGCAAAATGGGGAAGTCATCAAACGTGTACAAGTACGGATCTATCTTGGTCGGTTGGTTTCCATGGACGGGCTCAAACCACTGACGGTCGAGAAGATGATCCAAAACACTGGCCAGCTCTACGGAATGTATCCGATGGATGTGCAGATCGGCGTTGATAATGATCGCGCTGGCCAGGCTTTCTTTGATCGGCTATCCAAAAAAATTATGGCGACACCGGATGGCGAACGCATTACCTTTCATTCGCTGATTCCCTTTGATAAACACTTGCCGAAGACGAATCTCTTGGTTTATCAAGAAACAGCCAAGCGGCACGGGATTGATTGGCGATGGATTGCCGCGATCCATAAAGCGGAGACTAACCTGTCTCGCACGAACGAGTTGGTCAATGGCTTTAATTATGAGGCCTTCTTCGGCCGGGATTTACCTAAGAATCATCAGCCAGAATCCATTGATTTGGAGAAGGCCTGCGAGCGCTGCGCGCAGCATTTGGAGCGCTATACGTCAGAGGGTCGGACCAATATCACCGATGCCTTAATTAACACAAAATTGCCGTTTGAAGACAAGCGCGGTTTTGAGAACAAGGTGAAATCCGTATATAATTGGTATCTCGGCGGCGACTTTCAGACTGACGACTATCCGTTCGGACTGCCGGGAAAGGACTGGAACGACGCGCTGCTTCTTAATGGAAACGCGCGTGAACAGGATTATCCCTACAAACATGAAAGCCCGGTAACGGCACGAAAAACAGTCAGCCGAATGCGGGCCTGAATTATGGTCATCAGGGAAGGTCTTCCTATGAACTTTCTAAGCACCTTATTCGTCAGCGGAAAGTGGATAAAAACAAGGGTTAGAAGGGGAGAGACGAGTGGTTGGATAGCCACTTGTCTCTCCCCTTTTTTTAAAAGATAAGAAAGTATAAAAAATGGAGGTATCACGGGGCTTGTGACTGTGGTATCTTTTCTTTATGGATAAAAATATTTTGAGGCGTATTTTCTTTGATCATCACGAACATTGGGAAGCCTTTAAAGTAAAGTATGGGGATCGACTACGCCCAATTGTGAT
>NZ_JAUUBW010000048.1:0-6483 GCF_036598985.1 Sporolactobacillus sp. KGMB 08714 | reverse complement strand
AAAAAGGGAGCGAATCTGCTCTGGGCCAGCTCGCGTGAACTGTTCAACGTCTATGAGGCGGACCGGCTCGGCGTCGATATCATCACCTGCACGCCGGCCATTATCGAAAAACTGAAGAAGGTCGGCAAACCGCTCGAACAGGTCTCGCTGGATACAGTCAAGGGGTTCAATAAAGATATCCGGGCGCTCGGCTATTCCATCCTGACGGACGCGGAAAAGAACGAACCGGCCGGCCGCATGCCGGTGGAATAAGGCTTCACACCGGAACATGCCGTGCTCATATCTCTGAGACTATATCGTTCAATTCCGGAAACAGTGGCAGCCCTGAAAAATTTAAGCGATAAATGTTTGATCTAACGCTGACGGCATCATATCATGTGTTCTCCTAAATCACGTTCCAAGAGATATTTTTGAATGAGAAGCAACCAGTTGGCGCGGCATCCTTTGCCTGATATAAATGTAAACGTTAACAAAACCTTCTTAATATATAGATGGTCTGTCTTTGTCTTTACCTTGAAAAATAAAAACATTATCGCTTCCATGCCGGAGACAGACTGAAGGGATAAGTTGGAAAGATCCTTTCAGATGTCAGGTCATATTTTGCGTATCTTGAAAAGCTCAGCATATGTCTGGTCATTAAACAATTTTAGGGAAAGAGGCAGATTGAAATGAAAACGAATTCATTGCCGCCCGTCCGATGGTTCCGATTGATACCCGTTGTTTTTATCACTTACAGCCTTGCCTATTTGGATCGGGCCAATTATAGTTTTGGGGCTGCATCGGGCATGGCGAAAGATTTGAATATTACAGCAGGTATGACTTCTCTCCTTGGAGCATTGTTCTTTCTCGGCTATTTCTTTTTCCAGGTGCCAAGCGCCGGATATGCGGAAAAGCGCAGTGCAAAGAAGCTGGTTTTCTGGTCACTGATTATCTGGGGCATCCTTGGCAGCCTGATCGGTGTCGTGACGAACATTTACATGCTCTTCGCCATACGTTTTCTTCTTGGTATTGTCGAAGCAGCCATTATGCCCGCCATGTTAATTTTCTTAAGTCACTAGTTTACGAATGAAGAGCGTTCACGTGCAAATACATTTTTGATTTTAGGCAATCCGATTACCATACTCTGGATGTCTGTTGTGTCCGGATATCTTCTGAACAGTCTGGGCTGGCGCTGGATGTTCATTCTTGAAGGCTTTCCCTTCATCATATGGGCGTTTATCTGGTGGAAATTAGTGGATGACAAGCCAAATCAGGCACGTTGGCTGAAAGACAGTGAGAAAAGGGTTCTGAACGATGAGTTGATTAAAGAGCAGAAAGGTTTTAAAGCTGTGCCGAATTTCAGGGAGGCTTTCAAACAGAAAGCGGTTGTTTACCTTTGCCTGCAGTACTTTTTCTGGAGCATTGGCGTGTATGGATTTGTCATGTGGCTGCCATCGATTATCAAAGCGGCACCGCATATCAACATTGTTGAAACGGGCTGGCTGTCTTCATTGCCCTACCTTCTGGCAGCCGTTCTGATGGTTGTCGCTTCCTATTTCTCAGATAAACTGCTGAAAAGGAAAGCGTTTGTCTGGCCGTTTCTACTTATCGGTGCTGTTGCTTTCTACGCATCCTATCTTGTCGGGCCGTCCAGTTTCTGGCTGTCGTTCACGCTGATGGTTGTCGCCGGCGGGGCTATGTATGCGCCATACGGACCGTTCTTTGCCATCGTTCCAGAACTGCTGCCGAGGAACGTGGCAGGCGGTGCAATGGCACTGGTCAACAGCATGGGGGCTCTGGGATCGTTTGTCGGGGCCTATTTCGTAGGATTTCTTAACGGGGTGACCGGAGGCTTTTCCGCGTCCTACATGTTTATGGCTATCTCACTCATCCTTGCTGTGATCTTCACGATCATCGTCAAAAGCACTAAAACAAATGAAGATGCCTTGGATGATAACAGCCAATTGTCAATCGATAAACACGTCGTCACGGAAATGAATCCGATATCCTTTCCGGATGATGAGTAATAGATAGAAAATATTTCGTAAAAGAAAGTGTAAACGGTGCCAATAGAAACTGCCGATCACGTGAAATCCGGGGAAACTGCGCCTTTGTTCCGGAACCCGTCGGCGGCAGTGTTTTAGCTGTTGCAATCACACAGTGGCAGTTGCCGATTTCTGAATATAAGAGTTTTATCTAGTATCGGAGCGGTTTTTTCAGGCTGCTCCGATTTTTGCCGTAAGTAAGACGGATAAACTTCATTCTAAGAAAAGCTTGGCTGTCCTGAAGTTCGATAACGAATCAACAACTGAAGATCATCGCCCTGCCTAAATTAGATGGCCCGTGCCTTCACTTTCCTGAGAATTTCGGGATTTCATGGTTCGGACAAATGTGCCGCTGTTCAGTCGAGCCGGCAGGGATCCGTTCAGTCGCTTTGTTCAGAGGCTTCCCGGAAATGAGGGTGCAGGGGTGGAGAAGAGTGTCCGTCAATATTGGGTATCGACATCATTTTACTTTTTTCGGCCAGATGAAAAAATCTTTTACAATAATGCGAGTCTGTGATTCGTAAAAAAAAGAGCCTTTTCCCGGTGGCTCGTACCATTCATTAGAAATTTAAAAGACGCAAATGAACCGGACAGGCCTGTGAATTTAAAAAGAAAATGAGAGTGATAAAATAAGGAAACAGGGGGTTTCGACTGACCGGATACACACGGCCCCCATCTTCAAGTCTGGTTTCAACCGGCTGGATGCTCGCGGCTTTTGCTGAGCCTTCGCTTCTATATTGCCGCCGCAATCGCTGCAGCCGGACACTCACGGCCCTCACGCCCCCTTAAAGGGTCCGCATCTTCGGTTTCGATGGCAAATGTTTGAATACACGCGGCTTTTTTAAATCCTGCAACGAAAAGTGATGAAGCAATCGATGGACAATCAACCTGAAAGCATTGATATATACGGTGCCCGTACAAACAATCTGAAGGATATCTCACTGCATGTACCGCTGAGAAAGCTGGTGACGATTGCCGGCGTTTCCGGGTCAGGAAAGTCGTCGCTTGCGATGGGGGTGCTTTATGCCGAGGGAAGCCGGCGTTATCTGGAAGGCCTGTCTGCGTTTACAAGACGGAAAATTCATCAGGCGGAACGGCCGGCAGTTGAACGAATCGACTTCCTGCCGCCGGCACTTGCGCTGCGGCAGCGTCCGCCGATTCCTGGCCGGCGCAGTACGGTCGGGACGATCACCGAGATTTACAATCTGCTGAGGCTGATTTTTTCCCGGATCGGGACACATCGCTGTCCGAACGGTCATCAAGTGCCGCCGGTATTAGAGTCGATTCTCAGAGAAGAAGTGATTTGTCCGGTATGCGGGGTCCGCTTTACGCTTCCGAGCGCGGAATCTTTTTCATTCAATTCGGCGCTCGGCGCGTGTCCCGTATGCGGCGGATTGGGTGAACGGTCCGAAGTGGACCGCTCGCTCGTCGTTCCGGATCCGGAACGCACGCTGCAACAGGGGGCGGTTGCTTCCTGGCGTGCCGCCGGCCGCGGCTATCTTGTCAGAATAGCGGCTCAGCTCGGTGTGCGGACGAATGTTCCCTGGAAAGATCTGTCGGAAAAAGAGCGGGAGATCGTCCTTGACGGCAAAAGGACGAAACGGCCGCTGATTTTCCACAACCGGGAAACGGGTGATGAATATCCGATAACCTTTGCCTATGACAATGCTGTCGATGCGGTCAGACAGGCGCTGGCAAACGATAAACATCAAATCAGATACGCAAGAATGAAGAAATTCCTCACTGTTCGGCCGTGCGATGTTTGCGGCGGGACACGTCTGCGCCCGGAAGCGCTCAGAACCACACTGTCCGGAAAAAACATTGCCGAGGCGTCGGCTCTTTCCCTGCTTGAGATGGATCGGTTTGCAGAGGAGGTGCCGGAAAGCGTCCCTGTCTCCGTGCAATCCGTTGCCGCCCGACTGACGGACAAATTGCGTCATGAGATTGCCCCACTGCTGGAGCTGGGCGTCGGCTACCTGACTCTGGATCGGTCCGGAGCGACGCTGTCGACGGGAGAACGGCAGCGGCTCGAACTGACGGAAACGGCGGCAGCCCGTTCGACAGGTATTCTTTACATTCTGGACGAACCGTCTATCGGCCTTCATCCGGCCAATGTTGCCGGCCTGCAGAAGATCATGCACCGTATGGTAGAGAACGGGAACAGCCTGGTCGTTGTTGATCACAATATGGAAATTATACGCGATTCGGATTATGTCATAGAAATGGGTCCGGGAGCGGGAGAAGACGGAGGGGCTTTAGTCGCCTCAGGAACGCCTGATCAACTTGCGGCGAATGCCGCTTCATTGACGGGGGCCTATCTGTCCGGGAAACGATCGGTCCGCGCCCGCCGGCCCCTTCCGCTCGATAAAGAAAATTTCTTAGCCATTTCGGGTGTGAACCTTCATAATCTGCATGATGTTTCGGCAAGGTTTCCGTTGAATCGGATGACTGCCGTGACCGGCGTTTCCGGAGCGGGAAAAACGGCGCTTGTTTTGGAGAGCCTGGTGCCGGCTGTCCGATCGGCTTTATCAGGCAGGAATCTGCCGGATTGTATCGGCCGGCTGTCGGGCTGGGAGAAAATCAGGCGTGTGCTGACGGTGGATTCGACTCCGATCGGACGCAACTCGCGTTCAACGCCCGCCACGTATACGGGGCTGTTTGATGACATCAGATCTCTCTTTGCTTCGACTGCCGCCGCCCTCCGGCGAGGCTGGGCGGCCAGCCGGTTTTCGTTCAATGTAGCGGGCGGACGCTGCGATGCGTGTGAGGGACGGGGCGAAATGTCGCTTGATATGCAGTATCTTCCGGAGGAACGGGTGCAGTGTCCGCAATGCGGAGGCACACGCTACAAAAAAGAGACACTGGAAGTGGCATATAAAGAGAAATCGATTGCGGATGTCCTGCGGATGAATGTCGATGAGGCACTTGCCTTTTTTGCGGATGTTCCCGCCCTTGCCTCCGGACTGAAAATGCTTCATGATGTCGGCCTCGGCTATCTGCGCCTTGGGGAACCCACTCCCGGATTGTCCGGAGGCGAGGCTCAGCGGATCAAGCTTGCGGGGGAGCTGCGGCACATCCGCCCGGGCACACTCTATGTGCTTGATGAGCCGAGCACCGGGCTTCATCCGAAGGACGTAGAGACTTTGCTCGGCGTGCTTAACCGGCTGCTGTCGAACGGGTCCACGATTTTGTTTATCGATCATGATCCGGATATGATCGCGAGCGCCGATTATGTCATTGACATCGGTCCCGGCGGCGGTCCGGACGGCGGGAAAATTATCGCCGCCGGCACGCCTGCTCAGATAGCAGCCCATCCGAAAAGTATGACCGGAAAGTTTTTAGCGGGACATGGGTTGATATAAACGGCGCATTCATACCATTTCAGGCACATATTCCTTGAGAAAGCGGTCGAGCACTTTCTCATAAGCTTCCGGATTATCCGAATAAGAACATGCGTGGCCGCCGTTTTCAGCGATGAACAGCTGCTTCTTATCTGCTTTGGCCTGATAGAGTTTCTCGGTCATTCCGGCCGGTATGAACGGGTCATTTTTACTGTGGATAAAGAGAACGGGATGCTTAATATTCGGCACGCCGAGAAGCGGCGAAACGCGGCTCAGCCTGTAGCCGTCGCGGAGCCTCAGGAACAGTGCAGTGACAGGTAGAATCGGCCATTCAGGCAGATGATAGTCGTTTTTCAGCAGATAACGAAGCTCATCGGTAAAATCGGAAAAAGGGCAGTCGGCAATATAAAAATCGGCGCTGTCCTCCACAAGGCCAGCATACTGAAGCAATGTTGCCGCCCCCATCGATTCGCCGTGAATGCCGAGCAGAATGTCTTCGCCGAACCGCTGATGGACCCAGCGGACAACTGCGGCAAGGTCGTCTTTTTCATAATAGCCGTAGCTGCTCGTCCTGCCGCCTGTCCGGCCGTGGCGGCGCTCATCATAGAGGACAACGTTGAAACCGCGGTTGAGAAACAGTTTGGCGTACTTGATGGAAGTCAGCAGGCTGACGGTCACCCCGTGGCAGAAAATCATGAATTTTTTTGAACCTGAAGGATCGGCGGGGATATAATAGCCGTGAATGCGATAGCCGAACGGCGATTCGAACGAAATGACTTCCTTGTTCTGAGCTTCGAAGTCGCGCATAGAAAAAAAGCGGTGCGTTTTTGTTTCCGACTCGATAATTTTTTCTTCCGTACTTTTTTTGTAGTACATAATTTTGTTTGATAAATATACACCGACGGCGGCCAGCGCTCCGGCAGCGCCCGCCGTTGAGGTTAATAAAAATTTGGCTGCAGGCTTCATTTGTATTCCTCCGATGTGCACTTTTTTTATCTACTGATATTTTGCGTTAGAAAACAGTTATTCTTTAACTTGTAAACTAAAACTTGAAAGTTAAAAAAGTGCCCTAACACCTTGCCGGTTCTACGTTTTCCACAAGTAAATTAGTTCAAGTT
>NZ_JAUUBW010000047.1:0-10520 GCF_036598985.1 Sporolactobacillus sp. KGMB 08714 | reverse complement strand
TTTTCGGGCGATAACTCGCCGTTTCAGGGCGATTAGCAAATTTTTCGGGGGATAAACTCCTAGCAGGGCGATACTCCGCCGAAATAGGGTGATTCGAAGCCATTTTAGGGCGATCGCTCGCTGTTTCAGGGCGATTAGCAAATTTTTCAGGGCGATAAACTCCTAGCGGGGCGATACTCCCCCGGAATAGGGCGATTCGAGGCCATTTTAAGGCGATCGCTCGCTGTTTCAGGGCGATTAGCAAATTTTTCGGGGCAGGATTCTCGGACCGATACTGGCCGGCGGCCCGGCTGTATGAATCGGATTTCTGTCCATGATCAATCGTCAGTAGCTGTTTATCGGTCTAATTACACCCGGTTTATCAATCGTCGGCCCGATCCCGCGGCACTTAATCTATCAAATCGTTATGGAAGTCTGATCACGGAAACACTCTCCGTCTGTCGAGAGATTGACGTGCTCAGGAAACGTGATCCTTATTTGACGGCACAGCAGGAAAATGAGCGAGAAGGATACTCATTTTAAATAATGAACATAAGCCCGTCGGCTTCATTCAATCAAGTCTATAAAAGCAATGCTGCGGGAAATTATTTTATCCATTAACCAGTGAATCGACCAGCCGTTTGTCATTTCGGGGGACTGTACCTGTAAAAAGAGAAAATTTTTTT
This sequence comes from Sporolactobacillus sp. KGMB 08714, assembly GCF_036598985.1. NCBI lineage: Bacteria > Bacillati > Bacillota > Bacilli > Caryophanales > Sporolactobacillaceae > Sporolactobacillus > Sporolactobacillus sp. KGMB 08714. The sequence continues at coordinate 9,855 of NZ_JAUUBW010000047.1, read as the reverse complement.
ACAGACAAACAATAGGAGGATAAACACCTGGGGGATGAATCGGCCGCAATGCGGTTCCGGCCCCTCCGCTGTTTCATTTACCGCTCATCTAATCGGCTGGCGATGCGGCTGCCCGCCCATTTTGACGATACCGCTGCTTTTCAGCCGGGCTTCAATGGCATCAAACCCGACCTTTTATAGAAAAAACCGCCTGCCTGCTGAAGAAGCCAGCGAACAGACGGGCCATTTAAATTTAATTGGCGGATCGGGCAGAGCAGCCATTTTTCATCATTTCAAAAAAAGTGCTGCCGACAAAAAGCTGAATCCAATGATCCGCCGCGCATTCGTTTCTGCCGGTTTATAAGCGAGGTTCTCCGTCCGGCCTTTTTTTTTCACTGTCCTCAGTGCTTCTTTGCGAGAGATACCGCGAAATACTGTCGACCAGCCGTCTGAGCGCATCCAGATCCACCTGGTCTTCACGCCCAAAAGAATAGATCACCTTCGCCTTGGCGTATTTGGTCACGGGATCCCACTCATTATGTGCCAGCTGCAGGTAAGCCACTTCACTGCCATCCTTATTTTTTCGGCAAACTCTTCTCAGATACATGCCCATATTATAGTCAAATTGTTAAATTTTATCAATCCAGAGGACTTATGAACATATGCCTATCCCGTAGATGGCCGGCACAGAAATCATGATCGTCGGGACGTTTCTCAGCCGCTCACAGGAAATTGAGCAGAACGGTCAGAGACAGAATGCTGAAAACGGTTGTCATCAGTGTGCAGCTTGAAACAAATTGCGGTCTTGCATCGAACTGAATGGCATATAACGTTGTGTTGGCTGCGCTCGGCATCGCAGACATCACGACAATGACATTTCTCAGCAGACTGCTCATCGGGAACAGCAGACAAACACCATAGGCAATGGCCGGCGAGAGAATCAGGCGGATCAGGGTTACCCAGCCGATCCGTCCCCATTTCATTTTCCGGATTGTCACATTGGCCAGCTGCATGCCCAGTATAATCATGATCACGGGAATCGTCGCATTGCCGACCAGCTCAATGCTTGTGAAAATATTTGTCGGAATGCGGACATGAAACTGCTGCAGCAAAATAGCGGGGATAATCACATAGTTTGCCGGCTGGCTCAGGACCGTCTTTACCGACATCCTGACGCCGCCGCGTCCGTTCGCCGCAATATAAACACCGACAATCCCCATCAGAATCGCATGAATGATCATCAGCGGCATGCCGTAAGCCAGGCTCTGTTTTCCAAACGCAAATAAGATAATCGGAATGCCGTAATTTCCGCTGTTCGGGAAAATGGTCGATAGCAGAAACGCATTTTCATCCTTCTTATCCAGATGCAGAAACCTGCCGGCCGCCATTCCGAGGATGATCAGCAGAACCATAATCAGCACCGACGCGGCAGTAATATAGAAGAAGCTGAGGTTTAAAGGCGTTGTGTAAAATGTCTGAAAAACAAGGAACGGCAGCAGAAGATAAACTGCGAGCGTCGAAATCGGTTTCAGATCAAGCAAGAAAATTCTCTGCAAAATAAACCCGCTGACAAAAATGAGAAACACCGGCATAATGACTTCAAAGAATATAAGAATACGGCTTCCCTCCATTGACACATCATCGGCCGGATCGCATGATCCCGGCGCACCGATCCCTTGATTTAAAGCTCCGGTTCGAATACTCCCAAAATTCATCCTTTATGTATGCTGAAAAGATGATTGATCCCGTCGTAAACTTCTATAGATTCATGTTTACTTTAACACACCGATCTCAATTCGTAAAAACTCATTGCCGCCGGCATGAAAGCCCGCTTTCAGGTACCGGCAGCCGGCTGCTGCTCACAGGCAACCGCCCGGCCGATCCTATTTTGAAACAGCCGGAAAATGGATGACCGGAGATCCAGGCAAAGCGCGGTCCGCTAAAAAATTTTTCTTCCGCTGCTGTCCGTCATAGAAAAATATTCAATATTTTGTTATAGTGTATGGTGCATGCTGCTCAGACGAATTGCCTGCTGCAGGCGATCACAAAACGAATCAGGACTTTTGAAGGAGTTTATCCGAGATGAAAACGATTTATTTAGTGAGGCACGGAGAAACTTATTTTAATAAAAACGGTAAAGTACAGGGATGGTGCGATTCGCTGCTTACCGAGACGGGTATCGCCCAGGCGGAACGCGTCGGTAAAATGTTCGCAGAAAATCACACCACTTTCGACGCCGCATGGATCAGCGACATGGGACGGACCCGAAAAACGGCCAACATTATTCTTTATCAATCGAAAAATCAGGCACTTAATCTGTATGAAACGCCGCTTCTTCGGGAAACTTCCTTTGGAAAATTCGAAGGCGGAAGCAGTGAAGGCATGTGGCACGAGGTCGGCCCGGTCATCGGCAGGCCGGATTTCAACGATTCTTTCCCAAGCGCCGAAAAAATCCTTGCTCTGGAAGGAATTAAGAAATTGGATACTTTAAAAATCGCTGAGAATTTCACCGATGTCAAAGTCCGGGCCCGCCGCCTGCTTGACGAGCTTAAAAACTCCGGCAGCTCCGTGATTCTGCTCGTCAGTCATTCACTGTTCATCAGCATTTTGCTGCGCGTCATCGGCGATTTCGATGCGGACCATGTCCCAAACGCAAGTATAACGAAAATCATCTATCATGAGGGCCATTTTTGCCCGGAATATATCGGGAAAGTCGAGCAATTTAAATGAACGGGCGGGTTTGTTTTTGAAAAAGGAGCCTGTGTCATCGGATATTCCCATTGTATCCAATGTCCAGGCTCTTTTTTTCTTCTATTCAATAAATACTCGGCTAACGGCGGGCAGAGACGGGGCGGACACACCCGGCACCGTCTGAGCGTACTCAAAAGTGCCGACCTCCGAAACAGCCTGAGCAGGGAAGGCTTCCTGAACAGATCAGCAAGTTCATCGTATCAGGCAGAAACTTGATGATTCTTCCCTTCCCGCTCCCATTTTCTGATTTCAATTTTTGTTCCGATGTCAATCTGCGGGACTTTTTTATTCTCAAGATATAAGGTCCCGGCCAGATCTGCCTGATTGCTTCCGTCAAACTTCATCGTGATATGTCCCAGATCAACCAGATTCTTTTGTACAAGACTGCCTACCGCCGTAATTCGATAGGCCGCATGATCGAACAGAACCCGGTCTCCCGTCCTGATTTCGCCGTCCAACGGATTCAGATCAACGCCGTAGCAGTAATCTTTGAGGCCCGCCGGTGCTTCATCTCCAAAAAGAATCAGTATTTTTTCATTGAGAAACTCTTTGGCCATCGATCCAACGCTTTTTACTTCATTTCTATAGATTGTCGTCAATATACCCGATGCCTGTCAGTGCCGGCAGACATCTTTCGCCTCCTCCATATCGCTTCCCTTTTATTTTACATAGAGTCCGAAACTGCAGACCCAGGCCAGAAAAACACGCGGGACACCAGTCAGGAAGCGGGAATAGAGGACGGATGGAACACCAACTTCGACTGTTTCCGGTTCAGCATCCGCCAATCCAAGCCCGACCGGAATAAAATCGCAGGCATTCTGTGTATTAATCGCAAACAGGGCCGGCAGGGCGAGCTGCGGCGGAACATGCCCCTGGCTGATTTCGACGCCGATCAAAGTCCCGATAATCTGCGCGATAACGGCACCGGGTCCAAGAAGCGGCGATAGAAAAGGGAGCGAGCAAACGAAGCCGATCAGCATTAAGCCCCATATATTCCCTGCAAGCGGTGACATGACCTTGGCGAACAGATTTCCAATACCTGAACCTTCAATAATACCAATAATCATTGCGACAAATGCCATGAACGGTAAAATGGTATTCAGCATCGTCTGAATGGCATCGCGCCCAGCTTGATAGAAGGTGTCGATGACCCTTCCGGCACCGAGCCCAATTTTGGTCAGCAGGCTCTGGTTCGTGTTCTCAGCTTTTGTTTCTGAAATTTTTTTATCTGTACTGTATTTATACTTCCGCTCAGACTTCTTGACGCCGGGATTCTCTTCGACCAGCCCGGAACCGTCTGCCTGATCTGCCGCTGAAATTTGATCCACGCCGACATTTGACACGTAAATATCCTCAGTAATATATCCAGCAAGAGGACCGCTTTTGCCTGTCGGCATAACATTGATTGTCGGAATGCCTTTTTTCGGATAAATGCCGCAGCGCAGGGTGCCTCCGCAGTCGATGACGACAGCCGCGATGGCATCGTCCGGTACGCTTGTCTTAAATCCATTGACAGCAGCCGCACCTGTCAATTCAACCAATTTATCGACAATTGCCGGCTTATTTCCGCCGCCGACTATATAAACGATTTTATCTTTTCCTTCTCTTGGCGTGATCACAAGCGGACCGCCAAAGCCGCCGTTCCCTTTAACAACCTTTGCAGATTTGTAGCTTCCCATTTTACCCACCCCTTTCCTCAGTCCAGCTTAACTTCTTTGTTTAATTCAACACCCTGCTGTCTCGAGACCCAGACGGTCAGATAATCCGTGATCCAGCCGCAAAAGAAATTGGCTACCAGGCCAACAAGCAGGTAGCGCAGAGCAAGCGGCGTCGTATCCAGACCAAGTTTCTGAACGCCCTGAGCAATACCGAGCCAGATAAACAATTCAGCGGCGTTTATATGGGGGAAAATTCCGTTGCTCGTATGGCAGAAATAGGCAGCCGATGCGTAGTAACTGGGTTTGTACCTCTCCGGAAGGAAACGTCCGAGGGACAGCGCCATTGGATTGGCCAGCATAAAAGCACCCAGAAAAGGAAGAACCATATAGCGAAGCAGCGGGTTTTTAGAAGATTTGACCGCCAGCCCGTTGATCCTATCCTCACCGATCAGCCGAATCAGCGCATTCATCGCCACAAGCAGCATCAGGACTACCGGTACAATGCCGGTCATCCAGGAAATAAACGTCTTTGCACCGGTTTGAAAAAGGCCTACAAATCCCTTCGCAATAAAAACCAAGATATCCATGTTCATTCATCCCTTCTGATTATTGGATCGTCCTCTGTTCATAAATAATGATCGAATACCGATCCATGCGGTGCTGAGCGGGGTACCGGCAGCTTCCTCTACCGTTCCTCCCTGAACAACGGTACGATAGTTCTTAACTGCATCATCTATCGCCAATTTCAGCAATTTGTTATATTGGCCGACTTTAAAAGCGTTAATATTCATGATGTTCTCACCGGCCAGTTCCTTAAGTGTTCGAAAACGGGCCAGTATGGTCACACCCTGCATCTTCTTTGCTTCAAGAATGTTTCCTTTAGAATCCACGGCCAGAAAGACAATCGTTCCGGATTTGAAATGTCCTTTTTTCTTCCCGATCGCTACCTTACCCTTCCGGCGCATCCGGACAAATACACCGGAAAGATGTTTGACCTGGAAATAACCGAGAAAGATCTGCAGAATAAATGCTCCGCCAATAAAAATCATCAGAATAATAAACAGCATGTGTTCTCACCTCCGAACGCTCAGTGAAATTCCATATCAAAAAATCGTTTTATTTCAGGATAAGCGGTTACCCGTGAGATCTTATCAATCCAGTCTGATCGTCTTGACAGCGCAATCATTTCATCGTACACATGAACGAGCAGATTCTCATCACTCATTTCCGGCACGCCCAGCAGAAAGATCAATCGAATAGTTTTCCGACCAACTTGTATCCTCTCCGGGAAAACACCGAGTGCGAACATAATCTCTTTTTTCCCCTTTATCATGGCATGGGGAAAAGCAATATCATTGTCGAAAATCATCTGGCTTTTCTTTTCCCGTTCAGAAATCCGATCCTTAAAATGCTCATCTACATAGCCTTTCTCCTGCAGTCTGCCAATCATCTTTTCCACATTTTCCTGATACGTGCGGTGTTCATCCAGGACAAAAAATTTATCTTCACCCAGCAGGTGGCCGATAATCGAAAAATGATCTTCATCCGTTTTTAAATGCAGATTTTTCAATTCGAAGAGTTGATTAATCTTTCTCAGCAGCCTGCGTTCATCGAATATATCAGTCACGTGAATAATCGGTGTATTCGCACTTTTTAAGAGGACAGTCGAGAAAATAATATCCAGATTCTCCAGTTCTTTTAATGACACGGTATTCGACGAGAACAATTGAATCTCAACGTGATCCGAGAGAATTTTTCGAAGCTGGACTTCAATAATTCTTGCTGTGCTCCGCCCTGTATCACAAATGATTCCGACACGCCTGATGTCCTTCAATCGTTCTTCGTGTTCCGTGACCATAATGCCGAAATAATACGCCAGATAACCCAGTTCAGCCTCTGTCGTCTTAATATGATAATTTCTGTAAATCACATCATAAGCAATTTCAGCCATTTCAAAGGCTAAAGGATACTTCCCTTTCACTTCTTCAATCAATGAATTGTGCAGTTGAACACTGAAGACAAGCCGGTTCATCATGAACATCAGATGATATCCTAATTCTCGGGTTACTTTTTCAAAGTCAAATGAGATGTTCAGCTCCTGTTTGACTTGCCTCTGTATATCACGGATCAGCTTTTTTATGCCGGCCGGAACGGGGGCAGAGGGTACATCCAGAATATTGACCGGCGATCTCCTGCCAAGAATAGGCAAAGTAATAAAGAGCCGTTCAAGCTTCGAAATCGAATATCCGCACTTCGTTTCCAGTCGGTCGGCAAAATCACCGACTTTTCGGAATTCATCAGCTCTTTCGACAGAATTGAAGGGGTTCGGGATACTTCCCCGTGACAACAAATGATGGCCGTGCATTCTCCTCAGCATAACCATGATGTAACGGCGCCACTCGGCCAGCGTTTCATCCTCAATGTGATTGCTGATTCCAAAATCGGCAATCAGTGTTTGAATCGAAGAATTCAATTCTGGCGTCCCAAAAATATTGTTTTGTAAGATATAAATCCGTTTCTTCCATTCACTTCCGTCGAGGCGAATCCCCGCATTCGGTTTTCCATTAAGCGATAGATCACAGGATTCGAAGGTGATACGCAGCCTTTTTAAATCATTCAAAAGTGTCGTTCTGCCGACATTCAGCGAATCGGCAAGCTCTTCTATTTTTAATGGTTCATGCGCTTCAATGAGCCGAACGGCTAACGCGGAATCCCGCTCCTGCGGCGTGTCGACACTATCTCGTCCCGTTTTCAGTCTATTTGTCAAAAAATCCTTATATTTGTCTGCATCATAGAAATGCAGCCAGTAATTTCCTTTTTCAAGCCGGAATTCAGCAACATTCTTCAGTTCACTGTTAAGAAAAATGATGTCGTTTCGTATCGTCCGTGTAGATACGGACAGTTTCCTGGCCACTTGTCTCAGGTTAATCTCATTATTCCATTGGCTTTCTTTCAAAATCGAAGAGAGACGATCTTTTCTTGTAATCTTGATCATGATATCCCTCCTGGTCTTTCAATGAAAACTGCGATCCGGGAATACCGGTCAGCCTCTTGATTTACCACCGGTAATATTGACCGTCGTTCCCGTTATATAGGCGGCTCTGTCCGAAAGTAAATAAGTTACGAGATTGCCGATATCATCCAGGCGTCCCGGGCGGCCAAGTGGAATGGCTTTTGAATAGTCGGTGCCAAGCTGATCAACGGTTATATTTCTCGTGTAGGCCAGTGCTTCATTATATAAATTCGTTGTCAGGCCCGTTTTTTCATTGATGCCCGGTGCTACGCCGACAACCCGGATATGATGGCTGCCCAGTTCTTTTGCCCATGAACGTGTGAACCCATTGACCGCACCTTTGGTCGCAGAATAAATACTCTGACCGTTGGAACCTTCCATGCCCGCCTCTGAGGAAATATTAACGATAACACCGGATCCTTTTCTTAAAAATTGCCGGACAACAGCCTGAGTTGTCAGAAATACTCCTTTCTGATTAACATTAACCATCAAGTCAAAGTCCCTTTCGCTGAGTTCAAATTCCGGCTTCTCACCCCGGAAGTCGACTAACAGACGCGGGAGATTAATCCCTGCGTTGTTAACAAGACCGTCTATTGTACCAAACTTCTTCATGACATGATTAACCATCTTTTCGACACTTTCTTTTTTTGTTACATCCATCTGCACGTGATAGATCCCATTGTCTCCCCGCTCTCCGGTCATCACATGAATGTCACTGACAACAACCTGCGCGCCCGCAGCTGTCAACGTCTGTGCAATGTGTTTGCCGATCCCCGATGCTCCACCTGTTACAATGATTACTTTCTGATCCAGGCCCAACCAAGATTCCGCCATCATGAACACCTTCCCTGCCTAATATTTCATCCTCTCAACATCAACAATTATAACAACGCTTACATCTTTATTTAATGCGATTTTTTTCACGGCTGTTTGAAAAATGATAAATGAATAATGATAGGAAATGAAGCTGTCCTGTCAGCAAATAGCGGAAAACCGTTAATGAATGGTTCTCCGACCTCAGAAAAGTTTTTCAATTCTTCTGTCGCTTATCTGTATGAATAAAAAATAATGAAGCAGAAAATCGAAATTTAATATGATGATTCCTCTTGCTCAACCAGAATGCCAACACCCGGCCCAAGATTTCAATAACGCATCGACGATTCAGGATAATCGTCCCGTTGTTGTTGAAAAGGAGCAGGACGTGTATGCAAAAGTCCCTTTTACTATTTTGACTATTTATATTTGTTGATTTCTCGTTGATTATAGCTTAATCAGAATATTTTCATTGAAAAACGGCCTATTATTATCTGAATAATTTATAAATATACTGTCACTATTAAATGCATCAATATCTTTTCTTCTTAGCAAGGTTTTAGATCCAAGACAGCCGCCTGGCACCGTATTTACTTCGGTTATTTTAAGCAGTAGTCAATGCGCCGTCCGTACCTTGTCCCTCTTATTTTTTACCAAATAGTTGATTTCTTTGATCCGGTTTCGCTATCATAGAAAAGGAAATTTCTTTTTGTATCGATTGCGGGCTGCCGGTAGAATTATTTAATTTTATTGGGTGCCATCCATTCTTCGTGGAGCGAATAACATCAAGAATGACATTGGATTCGAAGGATGATATCTTTGAAAAGAAAAATGAACATTATATCGTACGCCAATAAGTCAAGAACATCATGGTACATAGCAAGGGAAACCGTTATAGAATGCAAAAAATCGCATTATAAAAAAGGAGACGTCATTTCGTACAAGGGAAAAGATTACATTGTGGTTGATGATTACGATTCCTTAAACGTGACCAAGAACCCTTATCCAATCAACCCTTATCAATCTCTGCTGAAACAGTTTAAAGACTGATCGTTTAAATCATGTGAATTCTTGTAATCTGCTGTTCACAATCTATTTGGATTATTTTTAAAGGTAACTTTGGAGCGCACGCTGCAAGGGCCTTTTTTATCCATAAAGGAACGCCCGTCCGGATACGATAAGCGATTTGCATCAGGCAGTATACTGGTATACTGCCTTTTCAGAACAATTTCTTTTCTTGACGATGCTCTCCGGTCCCATTAACAGGCATTTCGGGGTTTAAATGAGACTCCGTCCGTCACCCAAAGCCGTCTCTAACAGAGGAACAGCTTACAATGACCGATAAAACAGGCATAACGACCGATAATATTGCCGCGCCGACCGATAAAACCGGTACATTGACCGATAAACTGCCCCGAACGGCCGATAAACTCGCGGCGACGGCCGATAAACTGCGTTGACCGAAAACCCGGGGGCCGATCATTAAATCCACTGTGCCGACCGAAAACCTGGATTCGGCGACCGATTAAACCGGTACGTTGACCGATAAACTGCCCCGAACGGTCGATAAACTCGCGGCGACGGCCGATAAACTGCGTTGACCGAAAACCCGGGGGCCGATCATTAAATCCACTGTGCCGA
>NZ_JAUUBW010000046.1:0-11698 GCF_036598985.1 Sporolactobacillus sp. KGMB 08714 | reverse complement strand
AACTTGAACTAATTTACTTGTGGAAAACGTAGAACCGGCAAGGTGTTAGGGCACTTTTTTAACTTTCAAGTTTTAGTAATTAATGAAAAAATAAGGAATTTGCCTTTCAGAACATGGAAATCAAGGGAGGAAGCAGTCTTTTTTCCTTCCGGCCTTTTTTCTGAGACAAACAGGGCGATCAATAAAAGCGGTATAAAAGATATTAACCCGCCAATAAAGAAGATTAATTTAAAACGCAGCATACTCTGCGCTAAAAGATACATCAGGCCCGCTGTGATCAGCGGACCGCCCACTGAACCGAATGTATCCAGCATCTGCTGATAACCGAAGGAAAAGCCCATCTTTTCTTCTTTTGACGATTGGGCAACGAGCGCGTCTCTCGGTGCATCTTTAGCCCCTTTTCCAATCCCGTCGGCAAGGCGGCAAAAAAAGGCCTCCCAGGGCAGAATCACGAAGCCGAAAAGAAAGCGGGCTGCCGCCGATAATAGGTAACCGATAAAGACAATCGATTTACGTTTTCCGAGTTTATCGGAAATGATTCCGGACAGTATTCTGAAGATGCTGACCAGCGATGTCATGCATCCTTCGATTAATCCAATCATTTCCTTGTTTAATCCAAGGACCGTTGAATAGAAGAGAGGCAAAATCGGCTGCATCATATCCTGCCCGAATCCGCCGAAAAAAGCCACCCACCCCAATGAGCGGATGTTATTATGCTCTGCCGTTCCTTTTTTCACAACTATTCCTCCTCTACCGATTATTGCTTTCCGGACATAAAGTCATAACTCCGTCTAACAAATAAAACGCCTGTCCGAATGGATCTCGCAATGGGAGTGAGTTCCATCAAGACAGACGTCATTAACTGTGCCCGCACAGTTGTTAGGGCGAACGTCATCGCCTATATCCTTATCCTTGAATCAAGTTAGCATAACAGGAAAGCAAATGCAACATGATCATGTCACCATAAAAAGAACCGGAGTGAAATTTTTGTGCGAATTCCATTGTTCTTCATTTTCAGGAGGCTTTTGAGCCACCCTCTGCCTGCAGATTCTCCGAACCGGAATGGCGCGTCACATTTTATTGGATCGGGTCAAAAAGCCTGTGTAAAAGGTGGCCCGGTTCATTCCAGATTTATTCGATGGGGCCACTTTTCCGTTTTCCACGACCAGATTGGCGACCTACTCCCGATCGTATGCCATGTTTGAACAAGCCCTATTCTAGGATCGTTTAATCAGACAGAATCCCATTTTGACGTGTCCACTATTTAGACCATCTCTACAGCGAAAACCAGCTGAGACCGATAAACTGCGCGTGACGGTCGAAAAATCGGGTACAGCGACCGATAAACTTGCAGCGGCGACCGAAAACCCGCCAGTGCCGACCGATAGAATCCCAGCGCCGGCCGATAAAACCAGCTGCGACCGATAAACTCGCTGCACCTGTCGAAAAATCGGGTACAGCGACCGATAAACTTGCAGCAGGGACCGAAAACCCGCCAGTGATGACCGATAGAATCCCAGCGCTGACCGATAAAACCAGCTGCGACCGATAAACAGCGCGTGACGGTCGAAAAATCGGGTGCGCCGACCGATAAACTTGTTGTGGCGACCGAAAACCCGCCAGTGCCGACCGATAAACTTCCACCACGGTTGATTAAATCAATCAGAGGTGATCTTTCTGTTCTGATTATTCGCATTTATTGATTTCGATTCGATTACTGTTGATTCTTTGGCTGTTACTGTCGCTATTTTGAACTTTACCGATAAGCGGCGATTTGCTATTGATACCAAGCATTTCCCGGCGATTTTGGCCACGACTCACAGGGCCGCGCGGCTGCCGAAGAAAAAGATCGGGTGTTTCTGCGATTTAACGCCTGTCCGCGCACGATATCCCTTTTTTCAGAGGAATCAATCGCTGTTTGCATGGATTTCAGAGGAGTATTAGACTGCCTCCCGTGCAAAACAATCGCTTTTCGGAAGAATCGATAGCGCTTCACGCCGCGGACCGGCTGGATACATGAGTTGAGGGGATGCCCGTTAATGCCTATCTGGTCATCGTAAAATCCCCCCGGATTGGACGCTTGATTGTCCGACTTCAGGGGGGAGCAGTTCTTATGCAGGGTGATTCTGAATAATTTGTTATTTGATTCGTTCTATGCTATGCTAACCAAGATAAATAGGTGATGATGTTCACCATAATGCTAACTAATGGTAGCTGATAACATCTATCCCGGATACTCAGTGTCAGTCGGTATCTGAGATAGATGTTTTTATTTTGCCGGGTGAGGAAAAAATTGGTTCCGGGAGAGGGGCCGGCAAAAATATCGGAGTCTTTGACTCGTCAGGAAAATTCAAATCAATGCTCTGTTTCACGAATTATTTTACTGAGTAAGTGGCTGTCCCATTAAATTTTTTCATGACGGGAAAGAGGATGCTTCGCATGCAAAGCTTGTTGCGGATAGTGATTGGAGAAATGGCGGAGACGGAAGGGTCTCAGCGCTTCTCTCAATGGTTGCAGCATTTCTTGTGGGAGAAAGGATTCCCGGGTTTGACGATTCGGCGGGGAAAAATGAATCTTGATCATCAGGGGATGCCGCATATCAGTATTCTTGAGGATCAGCTGTTTAACGATTTGGCGCTTATTATTGAAACAGTCGCTGACAACGAACAGATTAAAGCCATCGTTCCTGAGATACAAAGGCGCATGAAGCACGGACAAATGAGTCTGACAAGGGGAATGGAAGAAAGAGATTTGAATGAACATCGCTATTTTGCCGTCAAAGTGTACACGAAGGAGGAAAATTCATGGTTTAGAAAGGGCGAATATGACAAAGTTTTCAGCTTTTTTCAAGAAAAAGAGGCTATGTGGATCTCGATGACGGAAGGAATCATCGGCTATGGCAAGGACCGGATCATTCACCGGCAAAAATTATTTACGCTAAGTGAGAAGATGCCGATTGTGATCGAATCTGTTGTGTCTTCCGATCACTTAAAAAAATTATTAAACGGATTAGCCGATGTTGTCGAAGAAGGAGCCGTTTTTACGACACCGATTCATCTGATTGTCAATAAATGACGGCTGAGCGGCAGTCCGAAGTTTTGGAAGCCGTTTTTGCAGGACCATATCCTAAGCGGCGGTCCGCTGAAAGAAGCAGCGGATGTACGAAAACATTTTTCTGATCCGCCAGGTTACGGCGTGTCTCTTATCCGTGGCTGAGATCGTCGTTCTCCAGCGTGGCGGCTGAAAGGAGCTGAGAAAATCGTTATGAAAACGATTAAATTGTATTTCGTTCGGCACGGTGAGACCTATTTTAATCAACTGGGCCGTTTTCAGGGGTGGAGCGGCACACCTTTAACGGAGCGTGGAATACGCGAGGCCGAACATGCAGGGCATCTTCTGAAAGAAATTGAGTTCGCAGCTGCCTATTCAAGCGATACCAGCCGTGCCGAACAGACAGGCCAATTGATTCTGCAGCAAAATCGTGCCGCCGCTCGCCCGGAATTAGTCGTACTGCCGGAACTCCGCGAGCATTTCTACGGAGGTTTTGAAGGGTGCTGCAAACGGGAAGCGTGGCAACAAATCAGGAATAAATTAGGGATTGACGGCGGGGAGTTACAATGGGATTATACGCCGGATGATGTACAGAATCTATTGCATGAGAATGATCCGGATCAGCTGGCGGAAACGAGCGCGCAATTTTGGGAACGCTATGAGCGGGGACTCAGACAGATTGGCGATCAGACGCCGGCCGATGGCAATGCATTAGTCATTACTCACAGTACTGTACTGAGAGCGCTGGTTTGGCGAGTGACCGGCCAAGTACCCGTTCCATCGATTCCATCCACCGGCAGTGTCACAATCGTTTCACGAACAGGCACGCAAATGGTTTTATTGGCCTATAACCAAACCGGCATCTCAGAAAATCGGCAGACGGAGCAATAAGGAAGGGGCGCATGGATGATCGATTGAAGCGATCGCCGGGCACCGCGGCTATAAGACAGATGCCGGTAACCCTTGAAACAGCTGCATGGATAGCCGCCACTTTTGTCAAAGGGTACGGCAGGCAATAGGGAGCGATGTTTATGGCGGAGGTGAATGGTCTCATCGGACAATTCCCGCTTCATTAGACAGAAAAGGAGTCATTCGGCTATTCTGTACAGGGCTGACAGAACGGCGTTTGTGAGAACCTGGAAAAATTTGGTGGAAATCTAAGCAGCAGGGCTGACTTGTTCCGCGACTAGGAGGTTTTTCGGATTACGCAGGGTACGCGGGGCATCTGATTCTGCTGCTCATTGATGAAATTGCATCAGTGTATGGTAATTTTCCTGCGTACCGCCGTGCAGGATGGGGCGCAGGCAGTCCTTCTCTGTTTTTGATATATAAATTGAATTAAAAGCTGAAAGATGATATAGTAAACATAACTTATTAGTGGTGATGGCGTCCACCGTAAAAACACGAATTTCGTTAATGACACCTGTCTTGTTTTAAAAGGGCAGGTGTCTTTTTGCACCTGCATGAAGAATAAAGGATTGGACTTTATTGAGGAATGAGGTGCATGTCATGTTGACGAGTTTATTGTTCCCCTTTGTCCCGCCCCCGCCATTATGTGATAAAACGGCTGATGTCTATACCGATCTGCATTTAGATCAACTCTTCGGTCAAATACAGAAGCAAACCGCACATCCGATTCTCGATTTTTTTTATCAACCGGTTGAAGATGCGAAAACGATTCGATACCGGCAGGCCGTTTTTTCAGATTTTAAAGAGAAGGCAATCGCCGGGCATGTGGCCGTTTTTGAACAGAAGATGACCTTAGACCGCACCATACGGGAACAGCTCAGGCACAGCTACCTGCCGGAGCTTCAAGGTTATCAATTGGTGACGACTCTCCAGCACAATCAATCAGCCATTGACCGGTTTCTGAACGATTTGACGGCAGACGCACCGAAAAGCCGGGGCCTGAAAGCACTGATCGATTTTTTGAAAACCTATGTCCGTTCGGAAAAGATCATTCGCCTGCGATCGGACATACACGCGATTATGGCGGGTCTGAAGGCGTTGCGCTATCGGATCGTAGTTAACGGACAGCTGATTACAGTGGCGAAAGCAGATCATAGCAATCCGGGGCTGAATGAATCTTTAAGAAAAGCATTTAGCACGTTGCTGAATGATCCTCCGCAGGCATTGAATTTACAGGAAATCAAACCGCTGCAAAACGAAAGGGGTGTGAACAATCTCCAGGCAATGATTCTGCATGCACTTTCCCAGCTTTTCCCCCGGACATTCAAGAGGGTGCGGGATTTTTATAATCAGTACTGCGATGACGTGGACCCGGTCCTCGAACGGGTGACTGAAGAACTGAATTTCTATCTGGCGGTTAACAATTTTGAAAGACAGATTGCCGAGTCGCTGCATGTTCGGTTTACTGCGCCGGCTGTAGCCGCCGGTGATGACGAATTTGTGCACGATAGTTTTGATATCGAGCTGGCTGCCAAACTCGCCGGCTCTGCGACTCCTCTTATAACCAATGATTATTTATTAAAATCAGATGAGGATTTTATAATTATTTCCGGTCCGAATCAGGGCGGGAAGACTACTTTTTCACGGATGGCGGGAGAAAATTATTACCTTTTTAGTCTGGGGATGCCGATCCCGGGATCTTCGGCACGATTAAGCATCCGTCCTCATGTTCTTACCCACTTCCAGCGTCAGGAAAGTGCCGAATGGCAAACGGGACTTCTGGCGGCCGATATTGATCGGCTGCAGGCCATTGTCAAGGCAAGCGATCGGAAAAGCTTTGTGATCATGAACGAATTATTTTCATCGACGACGGCTCAGGATGCGGAAAAGATGGGGACGTATGCGCTGAGGATGCTGCGTGAAAAAGGCGCACACGGAATCTATGTGACTTTTCTGGAAAGCTTAAGCCGCTTGCCCGGGACGGTGCCGATGATGAGCCAGGTCGCAGCCGACTCTTCCGAGCGAACGTTTAAAGTGATCCGGGCCAGACTGAACGGCCAGGCTTATGCGATTTCGTTACTGGATAAGTACCATCTGACTGCAGATCAGGTGAAAGGGAGGATTCGTCATGAAAGTCTGTCTCTTGGATAAGTCGGACAGCTGGTCTGCCTCGTGGAAAATGGATGCGTTCGAACAATCAGTTATTGAGGATCTTGAATTGGAACCTGTTCTTCATGCTGCCAGTGAGAAAGACGATCTTATCCGGCATGTCCTGCTGAGAGGGTTCTTTCATCCGATAATGGATGCCGATGCCTTGCTCTATCGACAGAAAACGGTCCAAACCGCTATCGGGACAGAAAATTTGAGTTCTCAGTTCTATCAAATTGCGCAATCGACCCTTCACAATGTCCGGCACCGCGATTGGTCGATGGGAAAAGAATCGGCCAGTTATTTTCTATCGAATAAAGCAGCAACAATTAATCTTTATTTACAGGGAATTATTCAGATTTGCAAATTAGAAGAAAGGATCACTCTGGACAGCGCTCCTGCTTTTTGTCATTTCTTTGACAGGATGCATGAATATTTTGGCGGAGACGGTCTTTCCGGGATGCAGACATTAATTCGGACGATGCTGAATCATCATGGATTTAGTTTCTCGGGACGGCTTGGATCCGATCTCGGTACCGAAGTGGGTGAACGGGAACTCGACTTTTCAAATAAAACGTGGGCAAAAATCAGTGCGCGCTTTCACCTGAACGCGAGCAGGATGACGTTTGAGATTCCGCCCCGGGATGATGGAGCAGCGGAAGCGCTCGGGCGCTATGAAAACAGGATCAGCTATGAAAGTGCCCGAACGTTATTGGTTATCGATGCAACACTGCGTGATTTTTTTGCCGAATTGGAAGCACAGGCTGCCTGGCTGACAGGCGTCGTCCGTCTGCATCAAATGTTCAATCGGACGGACTGCGCCTTTCCGGTCTTTTCTGACGGAATACGAGCAACAGATTTAAAAAATGCTGTACTGTTGCTGGATCCGGATTATCATGTCATTGGAAATACGGTTGATTTGGAAGAAAAACATCTTTTGATCCTGACCGGAGCCAATCAGGGCGGAAAGACGACGTTTCTGCGCAGCTTAGGTCAGGCACAGCTAATGGCGCAATCCGGCATGTTTGTCCTGGCAAAAGAATTCCGGACGCGTCCCTTCAGGCAGTTGTTCACACATTTCAAGAGGGAGGAGGACGATCATGTGGCCAGCGGGCGGCTGGATGAGGAATTGAAGCGGATGAATGAAATGGTGGATAAAATGCCAAGCCATTCGCTCATTCTCATGAATGAATCATTCGCCTCGACCAATGAGCATGAGGGATCGGTGATCCATTATCAGATTACAAAAGGGTTGATCGATGCCGGTGTGTCAGTGATTGGCGTGACGCATCAGTATGAATATACGCAGCTTGTACAGGAACACTTGCCGAATGAGGCTGTCTTTATGCGTGCGCAGCGAACGGCCGACGGCAAACGCCCCTTTCGGCTGGAATACGGGCTGCCGAGGCGGACGAGTTACGGATTGGACCTGTTTAACCGGGCATTCGGCGAGCAGCAGAAGCCGGAGACGTCCGCAGAAGATGAAGAGGATAAGCAGAATGAAATCTGATTGCTGCTTCAGGAGGATGGCGGAGAAAAAATGACTGAGATTCCGGCATTGCCGGCAATACGGTCTGCTAACGAATCAGGTCAGATGATGATAGACGTGCAGTCATGGGCGGTGCCTTTCTAATCCTATTTAATTTTCCTGCCTGAGGCACTTGGTTTGTGATAAAGAGCGGCCCGGTTAATAGTTGTCGAAGCCTGTTGACGCAGGGGCAAAGAACGGGGTGACAAATGGAAGCATTGCAAGGAAAAAGCATCGGATGAAAGCATCTGATGCTTTTATATAAACTCGGAAGGCCGGGACTGAAACGAATGGCACATCTTGTATGAAATAGCCGATCCGACTTCAGACACCTATAGAGGATTAATTTTGAAAACCGGCGTGCCTGCCACGGCGGGCTGGATGGCGGGAGGCAGCGGGAAAATCAGTATTGCGCTATTCACCGGATTGGGACTCATCCTTTATTGGGGATTAACTTTTCTATTTTTAAGAAAAAAGCGGGAAAACAAATAGCCGATACGGCAAAAAGAAGTACAGCGGAATCTGGAAAAACGGCAAAAAAGCCCGCGGCGTCTCTTTTACGGTCATCATCAGCGGCAACTATTTTGCCTGGTTCCGGCCATTTTACGTAAATCCAAAACAAATTAAATGGATTTCTGCAGGCACCGCTTCCCGGACATCATCTTAGCTGAAATACATCACTGATTCGCTGCTGAACCGATTCATCGGGTTTCTGATCCGATAAGCTTTGCCGCTGAAAATCATTATTTTTAAAAATTGTGCTTCTTGACAAGCAAAAACAGAGGCAGTGCACTTAATTCCACAATCATAGAGAATACGATCACAGCCTGGATGGAAAAGCCGTATAAGGCGCCGATCAGCAGACTTCCGAGGAACCAGAAAATGCCGTATGCGCCGGTGAACAGCCCATAAGCTGAGGCCCGCCGCTGTACCGGAACCATCAGGGCGACGGCTGCGGGAATAATCGACTCGTGGACGCCGGTGCCTAGTCCCCAGAGGATAATCCCGATCAGGACCACCCAAAATCCGCCCAGAAAGACGAGCGGGGCGATAAAAGCGGAAAGGATCGTCAAAGGGATGAGAATAATGATGCCGTATCGGTCGAAAAGCCGCCCGAAAAGCAGCGATCCCGCTCCGCTGACGCCCATCGCAATGGCATAGAAAATTGGGATATCGGCTGAAGAGACACTGTGAACCATTTGGAAATGATAGGCCATAAAGGGATAGTCCGCAAAGCCGGCGGCGGCCAGGACGGCGCCGGTCAGATAGATCCAGAATACGCGGGGAAGCCCCCGCGTGTTTACGTTGGGCGGTGTATCATCCAGCTCTTCCGGATGGGGATAGGTAAAACGGGCAACTGCCAGAAGGAGAAGCATTGTCAGTGCCGGAATGATCATCATGGCAAAAGTGAGCTTGTAATCGCCGCGCCAGGCATAAATACCCGCCGCGACAAGCGGACCGAACAGAGCTCCGAATTGATCCAGCGCTTCATGGACGCCGAAGGCCCATCCGTATCCCATTTCTTTGGCGGCATGCGACAGCATCACATCGCGCGGGGGATTGCGGGTTGCGCGGCCAAATCGCTCAAGAACGATAAGAATCGCCGCCGTCTGCCAGTTTCCCGCCAGAGCGAGCAGAGGCACGGACGCCATTTGCACCACATATCCGAAAATCATGATCGGCCAGAACTTACCGGTTTTATCGCTCAGATTCCCGGATATGATCCGCCAGGCATAACCGACGAATTCACCGAATCCGGTGACAAAAGCGATGGTAAAAGCGCCGGCACCGAGAATGGCGAGATAAGGGCCGACGATTCCTCGTGCCCCCTCATAGGTGAAATCCGCAAAAAAACTCATGACACCAATGATCAGCACAAAATTCAAAGCTCTTGATCTTTTTGACCTTGATTTCATGATTTCCCGTCCCTTAATCATCTTTTTTAACCTCAAACGGCTGTAAAAAGGCATGAAAAAAACGGTTGACAGTTCTACGCTATCACGTAGAAGCCATCAGCCGTCCGAGCAATTTCAAGTGAGCTTCATCACTTTTTAATCTTCTAATCAATCGGCATTTCTTCACGATCGCCGGAATGGATCCATAACGATAATTTTTCCTCAACAAGCACAGTATAGCACGGATTATCTTTTTTTTAAATTCTTGTGCGGTCTGACTTCACTAAATTAGGTGATAACGTTCGTCACGATACAGATTTGGCGACCGACAGCGTCTGTTTTAGGACGCCTCTGAAACCAGCCGTTTAATTTTTTTGCGGGGAGATGACGATCTTTTGTAATCCTGAAGTTTTTAAAGGGGATTAAAAAGGGCATTGCCGACCCGGTTCTGAGGCGCGGGATCAGATTGGCGGATGACATAGAGCCGGTGGTCAGTAAGGGGCGCACGGCGATGATTTTCCGATCCTGTGAAATGAGATGATCGAAGTGCCATCAATCTTCCCCGGGAAATGATGGGCCGTTAAAATTAAACCGCATAAAAACATGCTGCAATAACAAGAAAGACAACGATGAGCTGTACCCCTTCAATCCAGTTCAATTTTCCGTCTTCGGAGACTCTGCTTGCGATCAGGACCGATATGACCAGAGCAACCAGTTCATAGATGTTGAAGTCTATCGCCATCGGGACAAAGAACAGGCTGATAAATACAAGCACCGGCATCACGAACAGAATGGTCTGCAGACTTGAACCAAGCGTTATCTCAACGGCGATATCCATTTTATTTTTTAATGACATCAGAATCGATGAAACATATTCGGCAATATTCCCGACAACAGGTACAAGAATGATGCCGATAAAGAATTTGCTGATGCGGAACATTTTCGACAGTTCTTCAATTGCCGAAACAAAAAAATCACTTTCTACGGCTACCAGTACGGTGCATACCAGCAAGATACCCAGAGACTGTTTCAGCGGCCACTTCCGCTCGATGATGTTTTTCTCTTTGCCTGTGTAAAACAGATCTGCATGCGTGAAAAATGAGAAGATTAACCCGAGAACATAGACCATCAGCATCGCCGCCGCAATAAATAGGCTGATCTTCTCGCTGAATCGGTCCGGATGACCGCTGTCTTTAACGATATCAATGAGGGTAGGCAGAATCAGCGCCAGAGCAGCAAATAGAAACATCGTACTTGAAAACTCAATCGCCTGCCTGTTGATCCTTTGCGTCTTGTATTTCATTCCGCCAATGAAGGCGGCCGTTCCGAGCACCATCAGGCTGTTGCCGAGGACAGAGCCGATAATGGAAGCTTTCACCAGTTCGACAAGCCCGGAATGAAGCGCGAAAATACTGATAATGATTTCGGTCAGATTTCCGAAGCTGGCGTTGAGAAAACCGCCTGATTTAGGCCCGATCCTCAGTGAGAGACTCTCTGTGGCTTCACTGATGAAGAAAGACAGCGGCATGATTGCAAGGGCGGGGAAAAGGAAATTCAACAAGGGGTGAACAGGGAAAAAACGGCATAGGAGACTTACAGGAACGAACAGGAGCAGAATTTTAAAATATTTCAATGAGACCATCCTCTCATCACGATCTGTGTCTATAGCATTCCCCGGCACGGCACATTCCAAAGTCATATAAATTGATTTTTTATGAGTATACCCTTAGCTCATTGTTCTGCTATGCCTTCTGTCAATTAATGATCGACTCTTCCCGAAACCGCCCCTTGAAAGGCGGAGAGCGTTTCCACGATCAATAAACTTCTGCGATGGTCGATAAATTTCTGTCCTGGTTGATAAATGGATGTACTTGCTGAAGATCGATTAAACACCGTCGACGATCGATAAACAGCTGCTCATGATCGATAAGGAACTAAAATCCAATCCATACAGCCGGGCCGCCGGCCAGTATCGCCCCGCCAAGAGTTTATCGCCCCGAAAAAAGAAAGAATCGCCCTAAAGCAGCGGACAATCGCCCTAGAATGGTCGCCATTCGCCCTATTCTGGCAAAGTATCGCCCCGCCAGGAATTTATCGCCCCGAAAAAAGAAAGAATCGCCCTAAAGCAGCGGACAATCGCCCTAGAATGGTCGCCATTCGCCCTATT
>NZ_JAUUBW010000045.1:0-161711 GCF_036598985.1 Sporolactobacillus sp. KGMB 08714 | reverse complement strand
GCTCCGAAATCTCGAAAACTCGCTCCCAATCAGCGGATTGCCGCTCCAAAACTTTGCAGTTGCACCGAATGAGGCATTACTTGCTCCCAATCGCCCATATCTCGCTCCCAATCAGGCTAAACTTGCTCCGAAATCGTGAAAACTCGCTCCTAATCGCCCATATCTCGCTCCGAAATCTCGAAAACTCGCTCCCAATCAGCGGATTGCCGCTCCGAAACTTTGCAGTTGCACCAAACGAAGCATCACTTGCTCCCAATCGCCCATATCTCGCTCCCAATCGGGCTAAACTCGCTCCCAATCATTGGATTGTCGCTCCGAAATCCTGCAGCTGCTCCGTATGAAGCATCACCTGCTCCCAATCGCCCATATCTCGCTCCCAATCAGCGGATTGTCGCTCCGAAATCTTGCAGTTGCACCGGATGAGGCATCACTTGCTCCGAATCGCCCATATTTCGCTCCCAATCAGGCTAATCTCGCTCCAAAATCGTGAAAACTCGCTCCCAATCAGCGGATTGTCGCTCCAAAACTTTGCAGTTGCACCGAATGAGGCGTTACTTGCTCCCAATCGCCCATATCTCGCTCCGAAATCTCGAAAACTCGCTCCCAATCAGCGGATTGCCGCTCCGAAAATCCAGCTGAACCCGGCTGAATCAGCATGGCTAAAAAAGCCTATCCGTTCCATATTTTCACTTCAATCCTGCCATTTATACACCAGCTGGCGCTGCCGCACGACATCACTTTGTCTTTAAACCTTTATAAGCTGCACCTATTCGTCGTTGGCACCGTCTGACATTTAAAAAGAGTGCGCGGACAAGCTGCGGACACAAAAAAGTCTGAATGGGAGCTGTATTCTGCATCATTCAGACGGCTTCAGTATTAATTTTCGCAGGGTGTCATTCCGGATCGGGAATCTCAAAATCAACGGCCAATGTATCGATCAGTCCTGCTTCTTTAAGGTAAGAAACAATGGCCTGATGCTCCGGTGACGGTGTGTAGTGTTCATGATCGGCCTTTGATCTGAAACGGACTGTCAGTGCCATCGAGTAGCCCTTGCCGCGTGTTGAATAATTCTGACCGGCCTGAATATCGAGAATTCCGGGCAGCTCATGGATCAAATGACGGAGGCGCCGCGCTCCCTCCTCTTTTTGCTCTTCTGTTGTTTCATCGGAAAATTTAAACAAAACAATGTGTTCGATCATCTTCAGAACCTCTTTTCATAAGATAGATCCGTCCCGTTCATTTTATCACATCGTACCGGGACGCCGGCAACAAAAATAGTTCACGGCGCCGTTTTAAAGGGATGGCCGGCCGCTTTCCGGACGGCGGCCGCATGGTTGAAAAGACGTTCCTTTTCCTTAATGTATTTGATCAGTTCGACCGTTGCGCCATAATGGCCCATCGGCGTAATCAGATAAATGCCCTTAAAATGTTTCATGGCGGTATCGATCAGTTCTTTTGCGATTTCCAGCCCCGCCTGAATCGATTCTTCCCGATCTTTTGCCTGTGCCATCCGCCTGCGGACATCGGCGGGCAGCCGAATGCCCGGCACCTCATTATGCAGGAACTCCGCATTGCGGGATGAGGTCAGCGGCATGATGCCGATATAAAGCGGTTCGGCCACGTCCGCAGTCGCTTCGCTGACTTCGATGATGCGCTGTCTGTCGAATACCGGCTGGGAGATAAAATAGTCCGCCCCGCATGCTGCCTTTCGCTGCATTCGCTGTACGGCGCGGTCAAGATTGCGGACGTTCGGATTGAAAGCAGCGGCTACGCGAAAGTGGGCGGGGCGTTTCAGGTTTTTTCCGGAATAAGAAATGCCGCGGTTAAATTTCTTGACCAGCTCAATCAGCTGCATGGATGAAAGATCATAAACCGACGTGGCCCCCGGGAAATCGCCGATTTTTGTCGGATCGCCGGTGACCACCAGCAAGTCATGCAGACCAAGCACGTCCAGCCCCATCAGGTGAGACTGGATGCCGATCAGGTTGCGGTCGCGGCATGTCAGATGGACGAGAGGCGGAATGGAAAACCGTTCTTTAATCAGACGAGCGATAGCCGTATTGCTGATCCGCGGCGAGGCAAGCGAATTATCCGCCATCGTAATCGCATCGGCTCCGGCCTTCTCGATGGCCCGGACCCCCCTGAAAAAATGTGCCGTACTCAGATGCCGCGGCGTATCAAGCTCGACAAATACCGAACGGCCGTTTGCGGTCTTTTCATAAAGCGGCGTTTCAGGATGGCTGTCATCCCGGCCGACAACGATCGGCGGGATTTTCTTTGATACTTTTTTGGCCTGAAGCGGCTCCAGTTCGGCGATTCCTTTTTTAAAAGCTTCAATCTGTACCGGGGTCGTACCGCAGCAGCCGCCGAGAAGCCGCACACCTTCATTGCGGAAGTCGACCGCATACTTTCTGAAATAAGCCGGTTCGGTTTCATAATACAATTTGCCGTCCCGATAGGCGGGAAGACTGCCGTTCGGATAGGCGGAAAGGAAGGCCCGCTTCGGAAGCGGGACCCCCCGGAGCGCCTGTATCATGTGGAAGGGGCCGAGGCGGCAATTGGTTCCGACGATGTCCGCACCGAGCGCCTCCAGCTCTTTCAGCGCGTCGGAAAGAGGCAGGCCGTTAAGCAGAATACCGGGTTCCTGCATGGATACGTGAGCAATGATCGGCCGATCCGTCGCCTTTCTTGCAAGCTTCAGCACCTCCCGCAGCTCATCGAAATCATAATAGGTTTCAAGCAGCAGGCCGTCCACGCCGCTTTCAATCAGACAGTCCGCCTGCTCCTGGAAACTCCGCGTGATTTCGCTCAGTTCCAGAGACTGCTGCCGGAATCCGCGGATACCGCCGATTGTCCCGAAGACATAGGTCTCGGGCCGGGCCGCACTTTTGGCGATTTCCGCGGCCGCCTGATTGAAACGGACGACCTCCTTTTCCAGTCCGTAGCGGGCGAGCTTGATCGCGTTTGCACCGTATGTGTTGGTCTGAATAACGTCCGCACCGGCATTGACATAGGCTTCATGAACGTGCCTGACCTCATCCGCATGGGATACATTGAGTTCCTCAAAACATCGGTCAATGCCGTAAGAGTATAAAAGTGTTCCCATGGCTCCGTCGCCGATCAGAATTCTTTTCCGAAGTTCATCAAGAATGGACGGGCGCATCATTCTCCGCTCCTGACTGTCCGTTTTTCTTTCTCCCGGACCGCTCCGAGAGCGCCCTGAAAATCACGGATCAGATCTTCGGCGTCTTCCAGTCCTACCGACAGCCGGAGCAGGCCGCTGCCGATTCCCGCTTTAATCCGTTCCTCCTCGGACAATTCCGCATGTGACATTTTCGGCGGATAGGATAAAATCGACTCGACGGCGCCGAGGCTGACCGCAAAGACCGGCAGGCTGGCATGACCGACAAATGTCCGCGCACAGGCTTCATCCTTCAGTTCAAAAGACAGGACGGCACCCCCGGAATCCGCCTGCCGGGCCTGCAGTGCCGCGCCCGGATGGCCGGACAGGCCGGGATAATAGACCGTGCGCACTTCCGGCTGTGTCTGTAGAAATTCGGCAATCATCCGCGCCGACTGTGCGGATTTGCGAATGCGGACATCCATTGTCTTCAGCCCCCGAAGCAAGAGCCATGAATCCTGGACGCCGAGAATGGCACCCATCGCATTTTGTAAAAAATACAGTCTGTCGGCAAGTTCGTCGCTGCCCGCAACTGCCAGACCCGCAACGACATCGCTGTGCCCGGAAATAAACTTGGTCGCACTGTGCAGAACGAGATCCGCACCCAGTTCCAGAGGACGCTGGAAAACGGGCGTCATAAAGGTATTATCCACAAAGGTAAGACATCCGTGCGCCCTTGCTATTTCGGAAATCGTCCGGATATCCGTCACTCTGAGTGTCGGATTGGACGGTGTCTCAACATAGATAACTTTCGTATTCGGCCGGATCGCCCGTTTGACTTCTTCGAGGTCGGTTGTATCGACAAACGTATGGCTGATCCCCAGTCTGCCCAATACCTGGGTAAGAATGCGGAACGTTCCCCCGTACACATTTTTCGGGACGACTGCATGGTCTCCCGCAGAGAGAAGCAGAAAAGCCGAAGAAATGGCTGCCATACCGGATGCGAAGGCAAACCCCCGCACGCCCCCTTCCAGTGCGGCTATTGCTTCTTCCAATGCCTCCCGTGTCGGATTGCCCGAACGGCTGTAGTCATATTTTCCATAATGATCAAAATCTTTCTGATGAAAGGTAGACGACAAATAAATGGGAACATTGGCCGCCCCGGTCTGCGGATCGACTGCCACTGTTTCTTTAATCAGCCTTGTGGCAAAACCGAATGTGTCAGCCATGCAGCACCACATCCTTCTTCAAGGACTGAAAAGCCTGATCGAGATCGTCGACCAGATCATCGGGATGTTCGATTCCGGCCGACAGGCGCAGCAGCGAGTTGGACAATCCGTACTTGAGGCGGTCGGCTTCCGGAATGTCCGCGTGTGTCTGTGTGGCGGGATAAGTGATCAGGCTTTCTACACCGCCGAGGCTTTCGGCAAAGGTGATCAGGTGCAGTGCCTTGAGGAAAGGCTGGACATAGGCTTCTTTGCTGAGTTCGAAGCTGACCATTCCGCCCCTGCCGGGATAAAGAACCCGGGTCACAAGCAGCTGATTGTTCAGGTAATCGACAATCCTCCTGGCATTCGTTTCATGCTGCCTCATTCTCAGTGCCAGAGTTTTCATTCCGCGGATCAGCAGCCACGAATCGAAGGGATCGAGTACAAGACCGCAGGCATTATGGAACAGCCTCAGCTTTTCGGTAATCTTGGCGGAGTTGGAAACAACCAGGCCGGCCAGCACGTCATTGTGCCCGCCCAAATATTTGGTTGCACTGTGAATGACCAGATCGGCTCCTTCTTCAATCGGTTTCTGAAGCACGGGCGTGTAAAATGTATTGTCAACAATCAGCAGCAGATGACTTCTCTTGGCAATGTAGGAAACCTCGGATATATCCACTTCCCGCATCAGGGGATTGGTCGGCGTTTCAATAAAGATGGCTTTCGTCTGCGGTTTTACAAGAGAAGCCAGTTCGTCATAGTCTGTGCCGTCCCAATAGGTGAATTCAATGCGGTATTGTCTGGCGAAGATTTCGAAGAGGCGGTATGTTCCGCCGTATAGATCTCTGGAGGCAATAATGTGGTCTCCCGACTGGAAAAGTGAAAAAACCAGCTGAATCGCGCTCATGCCGGAACTACAGGCAAAGCCTTCTTCTCCGCCTTCAATCGAGGCGATCGCTTTCTCAAGAATCGATCGGGTCGGGTTCCCCGTCCGGATATAGTCGTACCCTTTTGAAACGCCGATCCCTTCATGGCGATATGCAGTTGACAGATAAATAGGCGCGTTGACGGCGCCCAGTTCGTCAAAACCGTTGCCGATCTGTGTCAATTTTGTCTCCGTTTTGTAAGCTGTCATCGTGATTCGTCCCCTCTCCTTTTCTTGACCAAAAGCCCTGGCCGGCCCTGAAATTTCCGTAAAAAAAGCCTTCTTCGATAAGAAGAAGGCCGGTTGGCAGTTTTCTTCTTATCCCTCAAGCATCTAAGCATATGCTTGCTGGAATTAGCACCTTGTCGCCACATCGGGCAACGGTTGCTGAAACGTCATCGGGCCAGTCCCTCGGCTTCTCTTGATAAGAATCTTTTATTATGATATTGTTGTTGACTAGTTTACAATACTCTTTTTGTTTTTTCAAGCGGCCTTTTCATTATTTCGGAAAGAAGGCAGGCTATTGTTCGAAAAAGAGCCGCACCTGCGGGGAAAACAAAGATTTTTTACCGGTTCCAATTTTCTTTGATAAAAGCATCGCGGCCCGATTCGCTCCGCTCCGCCGCATAACGGTCCGGATGCTTTTTGTAAAATTTCTGATGCTCCTCTTCGGCCGGATAGAAGGGTGCGGCCGGAAGAATGCGCGTCACGATCGGCTTTGTAAAACGGCCGCTGGAAGCAAGCGCCGACTTTGATTGCTGTGCCAGTTTTTTCTGCACGTCATTATGATAAAAAATGGCGGTCCGATAATTGGAACCGCGATCGAAAAACTGTCCGCCGGCATCGGTCGGATCGATTTGCGTCCAATAGAGATCAAGCAGTTTCTCATAAGGAAAGACAGTCGGATCGAAGGTAACCTGAATGGCCTCCATGTGGCCGGTCGTCCCCGATTTGACCCGTTCATAGGTCGGATGCTCAACCTGCCCTCCCGTATACCCGGAGACAACTTTTTCTATGCCCGGCAGTGTATCAAACGGCTTGACCATGCACCAAAAGCAGCCGCCGGCAAAAGTTGCCGTTTCTTCAAGATGATTGTTCATTGGCTTTCCCCTTCCCGTTTTTATTGCTGTTCCGTCTTTTTTCTCCCGCTCTCAGCAGCTGCGGAACCTTATCTTCCTTTTTTATAAGAGGCAGATGTACGGTAAAAACGGTGCCCTTGCCCGGCCTGCTGTCGGCCTCAATCCTGCCGCGATGCTTCTCAACGATCCATTGAGCGATCGCCAGTCCGAGCCCGGTGCCTTTTCGATCCGTCCGCGAAGCATCCGCCTGAAAAAATCGATCGAAAATATGAGGCAGATCTTTTTCGGAAATGCCGATTCCGCTGTCCGACACGCTAAGCGTCGCCGTTTTATTATCCTGGCTGCAGGAGACGGCAATCTTCCCGCCCTTATTCGTAAATTTCATCGCATTGTCCAATAGAATGACAAGCAGCTGATGAATACGCTGCTCATCGCCGTTAATGATAACCGGCTTCTTGTCAAGCTTCAGTTCAAAAGTCTTCTCATCAAAATCAGCCATTTCGGCAAACGGTTCCGTCACCTTTTTCAGCATGAGCGTCAAATCCAGCGGTCCAAGGCTCACTTCCAGACGGTTGGCATCGGAACGCGCAAGCGTCAGAAGACTGCCGACCAGCTTAGACAGCCGCCGAATTTCGTCAAGCATGACAGCAATATCCTCGCCTGTATCCTGAATAGAGCGCTTCGGCTGCCTGAGCAGCCCTTCCGTCTTTAATTGGATAATGGAAAGAGGCGTACGCAATTCGTGGGAAGCATCGGCGACAAACCGGTTCTGTTTATCCCACGCATTTTGAATCGGCCGCAGCGCCCACCGTGCAAGAACATAGCCGAGCACGACCGAAAGCAGGGTTCCGAATCCCAGACCGGCCCAAATAATGGACAGCAGTGTATTCAGCAGATTGCGTTCCGGATCGACGTTGATGATAAAATAAACAGTTAATGTTGTCTTATTCGCATAAATTTTGTTGACCAGGACATGAAAATAATAGCCGGCTACCCTTTTTTCAACAATTTGATCCGTCGTTTTCGTCAAAAACGATTTCATCGTATCTGTCGTCAACGAATCCATTTTATCGGAGAAGAGAACCTCATTATTCTGATTAAGAATGGCAAAACTTAATCTCGGATCGCGCAATCTCGGATCACGCGTAACCAGAGCACCGCCGTTGAACGAAGCAAGCGCACCGGAAGCATGGGTCAAAATTTCATCGCTTCCCTGATACAGCACAGTCCGCTCATAGATATAGATGGTTCCTCCGAGCAGACTGATCAGACAAAATAAAATGAGCGAATTCAGAGCGGCCAGTTTAATCAGTGTTTGTCGGAACATAGGCTGGGCCCGCTCACTGATCCGACAGCATATACCCAATACCTCTTACCGTCTGGATATCCTTGTCATAACCGTATTTTTTCAGTTTTTTACGAAGCTGATGGACATAAACTTCAACGATGCCGACCGTCGTTTCCGAATCAAAGCCCCAGATTCTGTCGAAGATTTGCTCGCGTGTCAGGATCTGGTCGGCATTGCGAATCAGGTACTCTAAGAGTTCATATTGCTTGACCGTAAAGGCCAGCACTTCTCCGTCAACTTTTATCTGTTTATGCTTTTCGTCGATCACAATGCCCTTATAGCACAATGTCTGATCCAGCGTCATGGGCGAACTCCGGCGAAGCACGGCGGATAGCCTCGCTTTCAGTTCCTGATTCTGAAAAGGTTTGACGATATAGTCGTCTCCGCCCAGATTCAGGCCTTTTACACGGTCATCCACGGCATCCCTGGCCGTCAAAAAAACGACCGGTGTCATGATATTCTCGTCACGCAGCCGTTTAGTTACTTCAAAACCGTCCATCTCGGGCAGCATGACGTCGAGAACCAGAGCATCGTATATATTCTGTTCCGCCATGTACAGCGCGTCTTCGCCATTTGCCGCCGAATCGACCGTGTATTCATCCGACAGAAGTTTTACAATCTCTTCAAGCAGCGACAGATTATCCTCAACCGCAAGCAGTCTCATCTCATTCAGCCTTCCTTCTCAAGCCTGATGACCGTGTGCCTTTTCAAAAAAATGTTGATTTTCTTCTTCCGGGCACCCCCATTGAAACGGGGTCCTGACCGCGTCATCTCTCCTGAAGTCACTACTTATTTTACACATTGTCATCCTGTTTTAACAGTGTTGAAAATCTCATGATTCTCTTTTTGTTTTTATTCAAAACGGAGGGCCTCGATCGGGCTTAATCTCGACGCCTTGTTCGCCGGAAAAACGCCGAAAATAATGCCGATAAGTGCTGAAAACAGGAAGGCAAACAGAATAATCGCTATCGAGAATACCGTCTGTCCGCCGGTTACAGCTGTGTAGATCCGGCCTGCGAGAAGCCCGACGGCCACGCCGCACAGCCCTCCGATCATGCTGAGAACAGTGGATTCGATCAGAAACTGGAGAAGAATATCCCGTCTTTTAGCACCGATGGCTTTTCGAATGCCGATTTCCCTCGTCCGCTCCGTGACGGATACAAACATAATGTTCATGATGCCGATGCCGCCGACAAGCAGCGAAATACCGGCAATGCCTCCCAGGAGCAGGGTCATCGTCTGCGTGACGGAATCCATCGTATTCATGATGTCCTGCTGATTAATGACTGTATAATCATCCGAATTGCTGTAAACCTGCCCCATGGCTCTCTGAATCCCCGACATCGCTATATTAACATCCTGCTGATTGTCGGCCTGGGCGTAAAACTGCGTGATATGGGTGGTCTGCAGCAGCCTTTGCGCCGTTGAAAACGGAATGAACACCGAGGAATCGCTGCTCTGTCCCATCGATCCGCCCTTCGTATTCAGAACGCCGATCACGTTATAACGATTGCCGTTAATCAGCACGCTTTGATTGACGGGCGACCCGCTTGCGAATAATGTCTGGGCAACCTCGCTGCCGAGAACAATCTCTTTTTGACGATATTGATCGTCAAGTGTTGAAATAAAACGTCCGCTGCCTACCGAAAGCTGGCGGGTTGTCAAATAACCGGCGTTTGTTCCCGTCAGACTGACCTGAGTCGACGTACTCCCTTTTTGTACCGTCACACGGCTCGTCAGGACGGGAGAAACACTCTTCACACCGTAAACTTTTTCAATCTGCCCGATATTATCCATGGTAAAAGGCGTATCCGTATTCATGATGTTCACCGTAATGAGATTGGTTCCCAGACTGTTAACACTGTCGGCTACGGACTTGCTTGACCCCTGCCCGATGGAAACGAGGACGATGACCGACGACACGCCGATGATAATGCCCAGCATCGTCAGAAAGGATCGGGTTTTGTTCGCGCGTATATTACGGAACGCCATACTGATTGAAGTGAGTAGATTCATAAAGTTTGCTCACCTTCATACAGTTTGCCGTCGCGGATGCTGACCGTCCGTTTTGCTTCCCTCGCAACATGCAAATCATGCGTGATTAAAACAATGGTGCGTCCCTCTTCATTCAGTGCCGTCAGAAGATCGATAATTTCTTTGCTCGTCCGGCTGTCGAGTGCACCGGTCGGCTCGTCCGCCAGAAGAATGGACGGCTGCCCGACCAGCGCCCGGGCGATAGCAGTGCGCTGCTGCTGACCTCCCGAAAGCTGATTGGGAAGGTGTTCCGCGCGCTCTTTAATGCCGACCTGCGCGAGGCTGGCCATGGCCCGTTCTTTTCTTTCTTTCACTTTTATTCCGCGATAGATCAGCGGCAGTTCGACATTTTCCAGTGCAGTCAGTTTACCGAGCAGATTGAAATTTTGAAAAATGAATCCGATTTTCCGGTTGCGGATATCCGCCAGCTGCCAGTCTTTCAGGCTGTCGACATGATTCCCGTCAAGTACGTATTCACCGGAATCCGGATGATCGAGGCAGCCGATCGTATTCATCAATGTCGATTTCCCCGACCCGGAAGGACCGACTACAGAGACAAAATCTCCCGCTTCAATCGACAGACTGACATGGTCCAAAGCATGAACTGTATTTTGCCCCATTTTGTATGTTTTCTCGATTTCTTTCAAGGAGATCATCGTCTCGGTCATTGCTGATTGCCTCCTCCGGTACTGCCGTTCCCCTGTCCGCCATTTAATCTGCTGCGGAAACCGCCGCCGTTTGTGCCTCCGAACAGCTGTCCGCCTGTTCCTGTCGTAGTCGTGGAGGCAGACGCCGCTCTGGTAATTGCCGGAAGCTGCACAACCTCGCCTGCCCGCAGTCCCGACAGGATTTCAATCGACTGATCATTATGCAGACCCGTTGTAACATTCACCCGCGTGCCGAGCTGATGATCGACACCGCTCATGCGGCCGCCGTATGAACCAGCGGAAGTGCTGCCGCCGGAAGATGACGACGATACATAAACAAAGGACTGGCCTCCCTGCTGATGGACCGCTCCTGAAGAAATATAGAGCGTGTTGTCTTTTTTCTGAATAACTACGTCCGCCGTTGCCGTCATTCCCGCTTTCAGTCCCGATGACTGATTCATATGGATCGTTACATTAAAGGTCGCCACGCCATTCGTATCCGTTCCGGCGTTGGCAATCGATGTGACTGTCCCTGTGAATTTCTGATTCGGGTAGGCGTTGACGGTCACTGTCACGGCTTGTCCGTCCTTTAGTTTCGGAATATCCAGCTCATCGATCTGGGCAACCATATTCAGGTCGCTGTAATTCGTCAGATGAGCAGCAGCCCTTCCCGGACTAACCCGGTCTCCGGCATACAGGCTCAGATTGGAGATGGTTCCGTCAGCAGGTGCGGTCAGCGTCGTGCCGTCGGTGTAAGTGATCAGCGCAGTTCCTTTTTTGACCGTTGCGTTGTTCGCGACATTCACAGAAGACACCGTTTTAGAGGCATCGCCCGAACCGATCACGATGTTCTCATCGACCGCAGGCGTTAAATCCCCCGATCCTGTAACATCTGATGAAATCGAACCTTTCTGAACGACCGTCGTCGGGATAATCACCTGTGCCTTGGCCGTGCTGTTCCTGTTCAGGAACCAGAATGCTCCCCCTCCGACGACAATAATCACTGCAATGACAATCAGCCAGCCCTTCTTCATGCCTGCTGTTCCCCCTCATTTATATCAAATGATTGAAAAATCTTCTGTTGCTAGTTTAGGAGTATTTTCTTAAGAATTGCTTAATGAGGCCAAAAGAAAATAACCGCTTGCCGTCACAGCAAGCGGTTTGTCTGAAGCGGCCGGTCGATTATTTTTTGAAATGGTAGGGAACAGTGGCGACGACCACATCCGCATGGCGGATCAGACTTGCTTTAATCAGCGTTCCGGACTGGTTATGAAGGAAATTCTGCCACCATTTCTTGGTATAGAACTGAGGAAAAACAACCGTCACCGTTGCACCCGTCTGATCCGCTTTCCATTTTACCGTGTCGATAAATTTATCAAGCGGACTGACGATACTTCGATAAAGTGAATGCAGAGTTACCAGACGAATATCCGCTTTCCATTCTTTCCACTCTTTTTCCATCTTTGAAATAGCCTGCGGACTGTCCCCGACATAGACGGCAATCACGTTTTCGGACAGCGACTTTGCATAGGTCAGCGATTGTTCGACAACTTTGGTTATTCCCGCAACCGGAACGACAATGATGTTATCCGTCGTGCGTACCGACCGAAGCGGAACCGACAGATCCAGGCGGAGCTGTTCGGCGACCAGCATATAATGCTGATGTATCTTATGAAAAATGAAGATGACGATAGGCAGAAAGATTAACACAGGCCAGATTTGACTAAACTTGGTCAGGAAAAAAATGAGCAGGATCAGGTAGCAGATCAGGGCGCCTGTCAGATTGACGGACAACCTGCCCGTCCAGCCCTCGGGCCGTTCGCGGATCCAGTGCACAATCATCCCCGTCTGAGAAAGCGAAAACGGAATAAAGACACCGACTGCATAAAGCGGAATCAGATTTTCAGTTTTCCCTCTGAAAATGATAATGAGCAGAATCGACATGACCCCGAGCGTGATAATGCCGTTCGAGTAACCGAGACGGTCGCCCCTGATTTTAAACGGACGAGGCATGTACTTATCGTTGGCCAGGTTATAAGCAAGCATAGGAAAAGCAGAATATCCCGTATTGGCTGCAAGAACCAAAATAAGTGCTGTTGATATCTGAATCAGATAATAGAAAAAGCTGCTGCCGAAAATAATCCTTCCAAGCTGGGACAGTACGGTTTGGTCGCTCATCGGCCGGATGCCGTACCAATAAGACAGAAAAACCGTCCCCGCGAGAAGGGAAGCCAGTATTCCGCCCATCATCAGTAATGTTTTCGCAGCATTTTTCGGAGCAGGATCCTTGAAACCCGGGATGGCATTTGAAATCGCTTCAACACCGGTCAATGCAGAACATCCGGATGAAAAGGCGCGCAGCAGCAGAAAGAGACCGACTCCCGCAACCGGTGTGCCGATGGCCGTGTGGGGATGAACCGGCGCCGTATGCCCGGTCAGAGCGCCGAAAATGCCTGCGCCAATAACAAGAACCATCATCATGACAAAGAAATAGACGGGATAAGAAAGCAGAGTGGCCGAATCGGTCAATCCGCGCAGGTTCAGAATCGTAATCATCACAACAATCGCAACAGCGACCGTTACGTTATAGGCCCGGAGCGCCGGGAATGCGGAAGTGATCGCATCCGTCCCCGCTGAAACACTGACGGCGACCGTCAGAACATAATCGACCAGCAGCGATCCCCCGGCTATCAGGCCGAAATTCACGCCAAGATTTTCCTTTGATACCATATACGCTCCGCCGCCCTGAGGATAGGCAAAAATAATCTGGCGATAGGACAGGATCAGCGCAGTCAGAAGGACGAGCACTCCAAGTGAAATCGGCAGCGCATACCATAACGCGGCAGCGCCCGCCATGACAAGCACAATCAGAATCTGCTCAGGCCCGTAGGCAACCGATGAGAGCGCATCGGACGATAAAACAGCCAGAGCCTTCAGTTTATTCAGCTTCTGACTGTGGATTTCATTTGATTTGAGCGGCCGGCCAATCAGTATTCTTTTCATTTTCGCAAACATTACATCATCACCTTCATACATTCTGATAGACATGAACCGATGATTGCTTCCGGACGGCTGAAGTCCAAAAAGAAAAGGCTCAAAGCGGAAAATTTCCGATTTCGCCCGAAAGCCTGTCATTTTTTGTATGTATATGTATTTGAGAATCAAAAAATCTTTTCACTTGCTCCTGAAAGTTAATAGGATCAATAGTCATGCCTTTTCATGCATTCTGATTGTATGCTAATGATTTAAAAGTTGCAATAGTTTTTATGAAAGCGGCGCAGCGCTTTCTTTTCCCGCAAAATTTCCCGGGGAATTTCCAGCATACGACAGCATTTTCATCACCTGTAAGTTTTTTACTTTGATCGTGCCGGGCAATGGAGCAGAACCGGAACCGCCTCCCGGCGCGACGATCTCAGAGGAGAATCTTTTTCCTTCCACCTGCCGCGGACATTTCCCCGGTGAAAGACGGAGCGGCGTCGGGAGCGGACGGCCGATCGGCTGCAAGTGTTGCCGCCTCCATCTCCGACTCTACTGATTGAATTTTTTTTATTTTCCCTGTATGATGAAGTCAGTTCAGTCAAGTTGAGAAGAGCAAAGAAGAGCAGAGCCTGAGAAAAGAAAAGTTTAAAAGATTGATGAGGGTTTCGGCAGAAAACGCTCATTTTTCGATTTCGAATCAGAATTGCTCTTCTGTATAATTTATTTATACGGGAGGTTTTTTTATTGAGTCTTTCATCCGATGCCAACGCTGCGCGCGGGGCTGCCTTCTATACGACAGACGAAGGCCTGCGCATCACCCGCAGCCGTCTCTCCTGTCCGGCAGACAAATCTGTTTCGTCCTTGCTGAGTCGGCTCGACGATCACAAGGGCGCATTTTTCTCCAGCACTTATAAATTCCCCGGCCGTTATTCCCGATGGGATATCGGCTTTATCAATCCCCCATTGGAACTTACGGCGAAAGGGAACGCTTTTCATATCCGTGCATTGAATGAACGCGGAAAAGTGATCCTGGCCTATTTAAACGAATGTTTAGCCCATCCGTCATTAGCCTTTGCAAAAAACAGCGACACAGAATTATCCGGAACCATCCGGACAGACAGCGATGATCGGATTAAGGAAGAAGACCGGACACGGCGCTCTTCTGTTTTTACCTTACTGAGGCAGTTTCGACGGCTCTTTCAGATTGACGACGGTTTTCTCGGACTGTACGGGGCTTTCGGATTTGATCTGATCTATCAATTTGAGCACCTGCCGATGTACAAAAAAAGAGAAGCGAAACAAAACGACCTGCAACTGTATCTTCCGGATGAACTCTTTGTGGCGGACCGTGAAAAAAAAGAGGCCTACAAGCTTTCCTACGAATTCAGCTACAAAAAAAGAACGACTGATGGGCTGGCCCGCAGCGGGAGACGTTTCTCCTTCGATTCAGACGGCGATAACCGCGCGCCCGCCGCTTTTGCCGACAGAAGCGGCGACTATGCCGAGATGGTCCGCCAGGCAAAAACGGCTTTTAAAAAGGGCGATCTGTTTGAAGTCGTCCCCA
The DNA here is from genome assembly GCF_036598985.1 of Sporolactobacillus sp. KGMB 08714. Lineage (NCBI taxonomy): Bacteria > Bacillati > Bacillota > Bacilli > Caryophanales > Sporolactobacillaceae > Sporolactobacillus > Sporolactobacillus sp. KGMB 08714. The sequence goes on along the minus strand of NZ_JAUUBW010000045.1, from coordinate 146,806 downwards.
GCCGCGTGCTGTCCCGTCCTTGCAAAAGCCGGCCGTCGGCTGTTTTCCGCCGGCTTCAGGAAATCAATCCAAGCCCGTACGGTTTCCTCATCCATTTAAACGAAGAAGAATTTCTGGTCGGCTGTTCCCCGGAGATGTATGTCAGGGTCGACGGAGCCACCGTGGAAACCTGCCCCATTTCCGGTACCATCCGGCGCCGCGGTTCGGTCATTGAGGATGCCGAACAAATCAAGACGCTGCTCGGGTCGGAGAAGGAGGAATCTGAACTGACGATGTGCACCGATGTGGACAGAAACGATAAATCGCGGATTTGTGTGCCGGGGACCGTTAAAGTGATCGGCAGACGCCAGGTCGAGACCTATTCGCATTTATTTCACACCGTTGACCACATTAAGGGGCTGCTAAAAAAGGATTTCGATGCGCTGGATGCATTTATCACGCATATGTGGGCGGTCACCGTCACCGGAGCGCCGAAGCTGGAAGCCATGAACTGGATCGAGAAACACGAAAAGACGCCGCGGGGCTGGTACGGCGGCGCCGTCGGCTGGTTCCGGTTCAACGGCAGCCTGAACACAGGCCTCATGCTGAGAAGCTTGCACATACAAAAAGGTACGGCCCAGATTCGTGTCGGCGCGACACTGCTTTACGATTCTGTTCCGGAAAATGAAGAAGAAGAAACACTGACAAAAGCGGAAGCACTTATGGAAGCTCTTGAAACGGACAGCCTGCCTGAAAACCTGAACCGGGAACAGCCTGACAGCCGAAAGCCGGGAAAACATCTTCATATTCTGTTCGTCGACCACGAGGATTCGTTTGTCCATACGTTATCCGGCTACTTTCAAAAACTCGGCGCCGAGGTCACGGTCCGCCGCAGTCCTGCAGCCCGGAGACAGATTAAAGACGGCAGCGAACCGGCCGATCTCGTGGTCCTGTCGCCCGGTCCCGGCGAACCGGACCGTTTTCAAATGAATGAGACGATCCGCCTTTGCCTCGAGCGCCGGCTGCCGATTTTCGGGATCTGTCTCGGCCTGCAGGGAATTGTCCGTTACTTCGGCGGCGAGCTGAAGGAACTGGACGTCCCGGCACATGGAAAGTCGTCTTTCGTGATCCATGACGGACGCTCTTCTCTGTTCCAAGGCGTGCCGAGACGGTTTAAGGCGGGGCGCTATCATTCGATCTGTGCCGGCCGGCTGCCGTCGGAACTGCATGCCATCGCCGAAACGGAAGACCACGTGATTATGGCTGTCGAACACCGCAGTCTGCCGATCAGCGCTGTACAGTTCCATCCGGAATCGATTATGACCATGGGCGGGGAAATCGGCATGAAGATTCTGAAGAATGTGCTCCGCTCGATCGCCATGCAGCCTGCCGGAAAATAATCGATTTGATACCGCCGGAGACAGCGTCTGCCTTTCCATACATTTACAAGAGCCTAAATCTTATTGAAAAAATGAACGCTCTTGATCTTTTTCGTAAAAAAGATGAATAATGACTGTCTTCCTCTCGTTTTCTATAACTATTCATGTTACAGTATGACATGAGGTTGCGTCCCTTTTCACAAAGGCGGGTGAACACGGATTCCGCGGCGCGGGTGCAAATAATCCAATGACTGTCTCTCTGTTCTTTTATAAACGGTCGGATGCAGCCTCCTTGCGCCGATATTATTATAAGGAAGAAGAACTCATTTATTCTATTTTATGGCTTCTGTGATGTATGGAGGAGGATGTTTCGATGAAAACTGCCATTTATGCGCATCGCGGCAGTAAAGCAAATCGTCCTGAAAATACGCTGTCTGCTTTTGAAGAAGCGATGCGGGTCGGAAGCGACGGCATCGAACTCGATGTTCATCTGACAAAGGACGGAGAAGTTGTCGTCATGCACGACGAAAAAGTCAACCGGACCACAGGCGGCAAGGGGCAGATTAAAAATTTCACACTGCATGAACTCAAAGAACTGGATGCCGGTTCCTGGTTCTCCCCGAAATATTCGCGTGAACGGGTGCCGACACTCAAAGAAGTTCTGGAACTATTATCCGATTTTCCGGGAGTGCTTAATATAGAATTCAAGACGGACAGAAACACCTATCCGACGATCGAAGAGCGTGTTGTCCGCCTGGTCGGCCAGTACCGGCCGAATCTGCCCGTTGTCTATTCATCTTTCAATCACGAATCGCTTGTTCGGCTGAAAAAAATCGATCCGGGCGCAGATCTGGCTCTGCTGCTCTGGGAACGCCTGGCCGAGCCGTGGCGCTACACGCAGCAGGTCGGCGCATCCGCTCAGCACTTGTGGGAACCTTCCGCCTTGTCCGACACCGGAAAGCAGCTTCAGCAACACGGCGTCAAAGTCCGCGCCTGGACAGTCAACAAGCCGAAAAATATGCAGAAGACCTTTGAATTGGGCATTGACGCTTTGATTACCGACTATCCTGAAGTTGCACTCGATCTTAGAAAAAGTTTCGAATCAATGAAAAAGTCGCTTTAAAAATTTTTTCTGCAAAGGAAGCCGGCAATGATATCGGTGCCGGCTTCCTTTTTATTCACGAAATCGTTGGAAGCGGTCAGGGCAAAAGATCGCCGCTGAAAAAAAAAGTGTTATGATGGAAAAGGTGTGTTCTCACCTATTCAAAACTCCACGCCAAATGTGTATCGGCTTTTTATCAGGCAGCCCGGCGGCGGCGCGGAAAGGCGGAGCGCTGTCTCTTATACTCGTGAAACCGCAGACATTGGATACTTCCGGAATTTTTCAACCGGCCGGCTTGTTTATAATCAGCCGGTCATATACAGGAAATTGGGGGATATGATCTATGGACGGAAAAAAAGCAGCAGGCCGGAAGGCCATCGATGAAATTGAAGAAGGCATGACAGTCGGACTCGGAACAGGCTCAACCGTTTTCTATTTTCTTGAAGCATTGGCCGAAAAAGTTGCCGACGGTTTTTCAATCACCGGCGTGACAACATCGCAAAAAACAGCCGAACTGGCCGAAAAGTGGCAGATTCCGCTTCAGTCCCTAAACAATGTGAAGCAGATTGATTTGACGATCGACGGTGCGGACGAAGTCGATCCGTCACTGAACGGCATTAAAGGCGGCGGCGGCGCGCTGCTTTATGAAAAGCTGGTCGCCGAAGCCTCGGACAAACGTATCTGGATCGTCGACAGCCGAAAAAAGGTAGACCGGCTGGGTGCCTTTCCTCTGCCGATTGAAGTGGTTCCCTTCGGCTGGAAGCACGTCGAAGCGCTCATGGCGGGAAAAGGATACAGACCGCGGCTGCGTCAGACAACCGGCGGACAGCCTTTTGTTACAGATGCTCAGCATTATATCCTCGACCTTCATCTGAATTCCATTGAAGATCCGGAGGCACTCGCAGATGAACTGGATCATGTCACCGGAATTGTTGAGCATGGACTGTTTGTCAACATGACTGATAAGGCTCTGATCGGTTATCCCGACGGACGTGTTGAGAAACTGGTTAAGGAAAAATAATCGTTCTGAGGATGGATGAATATGAAAAAAATTGCTCCTTCTATATTAAGCGCCGATTTCTCAAAACTGGCTGCCGAAGTTGCCGAAGTCGAACAGGCAGGGGCAGACTATCTCCATGTCGACATCATGGACGGCCATTTCGTCCCGAACATCACTTTCGGACCTAACGTCGTCAAAAGTCTGCGCCCTCATACCCGCCTGCCGCTCGATGTGCATTTGATGATCACGAATCCGGAAAATTATATTCAGGCTTTCGCCGAAGCCGGGGCCGATATAATCAGTGTCCATGCGGAGACCTGCCCTCATCTTCACCGCGTACTGCAGCTCATTCATGCGTGCGGAGCCCGGGCAGGTGTCGTGCTTAACCCGGCCACTCCGATATCCGCTCTTGACTATGTGGCGGACAGTGCCGACCTCATCCTGATCATGACTGTAAACCCGGGATTCGGCGGACAGACGTTCATTCCCGGTATGATCGAAAAAATCAAACAGACACGCCGTCTGATCTCGCGTCACTCAAAGCCAATTGAAATCGAGGTTGACGGCGGAATCAACCATGAAAACGCAAAGTCGTGCGCAGACGCCGGGGCAGACGTCTTTGTCGCCGGATCATTCATTTTCGGAAAACAGGACCGTGCACAGGCCATCCAGTCACTCAGGTCGGCCCTGTCTTAAAACAATTTTTGCCGAATCATTTTTCAAAAGATGAGTATCCCCGCTCAACCCAGCTACCCAGCAGGCCTCAGCGTAAAAGCACCGGTGATTCCTCCGAAAAACAATCGGCTGGCACGAACTGCCGGCTATAGCTGTGAATGTTCTGCGAACGGCGATTTATTTCGCTGAAAAAGAGGGCTGTCCGGCACGGACAGGCGTTACATAGCGGAAACACCCGATCTTTTTCTTCGGCCTGCCGCGTATCCCAGTAAATTGTGGTGAAAATCGCCGGGAAAAGCCGGTTATCGACAACAACTAAAAAATCGACATCCAACGGACCGGATCAATAAATGTGAATCATTTAGAACAGCAAGCTCGTCCCCGATTGATTGATTAACCCCGCGGCTGGAGATATAGCGATTGTTGTTCCCGGTTTGTCATCGATTAGCTGCCGATTGCCGGTCCCGGGCGACGGTATCGGTCATTCCGAACAGTTTTTCGGTCGCTGTATGCCCGGTATCGGTCGTTATGTCCGGTTTATCGGTCGTGAGGCAAAGCTTTTCGGTCGTCACTGGTTTTATCGGTCGTCGCAGGCAGTTCTTCGGTCGTTACGCCTGATTTATCGACCGTTAGCAGCAGTTTTTCGGTCGTCGTGCCTGATTTAACGGTCATTACAGGGAGTTTATCGGTCGTCGGCAGGTATACGCGGTGTATCAACCGCGACAGGAGTTTATCGACTGTTGCAGAAGTTTATTAATCGTGTAAACACTAACACTCTCCGTTTTTCAAAAAATCGACGGTTCCAGGAAGAGCCGATCGTCAATTGACGGCACAGAAGGACAATGAACTGAAGGGATACTCGAATTTCAAAAAAATAAATTTGACAAAGTGTTGACATTTATTAATCTTGTAATTAAAATAGTTACAGGTGGTGAGGGAATTGATTAATTCACGGGTCGCCGTCGCAATTCACATTCTGGCACTGATTGCCTCAAAGCCCCATGATGATCTCGCTTCGGATTATATAGCGTCCAGCGTCAATACCAACCCGGTTGTCATTCGGCGGATCCTGGGCATGCTGCGAAAGGCGAATCTGATTCGTACCTCGGCCGGAAAGGCCGGTGCAGCCTTGGCATCACCTCCGGCACAGATTTCTCTGCTTCGCGTTTATCGGGCTGTTGAACCGGACAACGAGCTTTTTGCCGTTCACGAAAATCCCAATCCCTATTGTCCGGTTGGAAAACGTATTAATGCAGTGCTTGAAGAAGCATTTCACGGAGCCCAGATGGCGCTTGAGAAAAAACTGGCCAGCCAAAACATTCAGGATGTACTGGATCATCTTTTTCCGGAAAAATGATTCAGTTTCGAAATCTTGTAACAGATTCAGTTACAGATTGAAAGGAGGTGCAGGAATGGGCCTATCATTGGAGCCGGCCCGGGAATTTCAAAGATCTGAAACGGCCGGAAGATCCGGCCCGGACATTGATCGGCCGCCAGGCTTGCCCTTGACAAACGGATGGGACATGATACAACGGCAGTGACCGGCCGCCCGTCCATTCGCAGGGACAAACGAGGATGATGCGGCGGCAGTCATTGGCAAAGCTGGAAACCGAGTAAGTTCATAAGTGTTTTACCGTTGTCCCGGAATCCGCATGAGGGATGCCCGGCCCGGTTCCGGAAAACCCGATTGAACGAATACGGGACGCGTTCATCAAATAAACTATTGGATTTAAAAGGAGAGGATTTAATTGACAAACTGGACAATCGACAGCGCACACACAGAAACATCATTTTCAGTGAAACACATGGGACTCTCAAACGTCAGAGGCAATTTTCAGACCACATCGGGTACCGTGACAACCGACGACAACGGGACCATCACGGCTATTGATGCCAAGATCGATGCAGCAAGCATTGAAACAAGAAATGAGGATCGTGACAATCATCTGAAAAGCGCCGATTTCTTTGATGTCGAAAAGTTCCCGGAAATTCATTTTGTCTCTACATCGGTAACCAAAAAAGACGATGAAGAATACACAGTTGAAGGCAATCTGACCATTAAGGATGTTACCAAACCGATTTCATTCGATGCAGAAGTCGGCGCGCCGGTCGACGATCCGTACGGTCTGAAGCGGAGCGGCGCCAGCCTGGCGTTCTCATTTGACCGCCGCGATTTCAAACTGACCTGGAGCCAGGCACTGGCTAACGGCAGCCTGGTTGTCGGCAACAAGATCAAGGTTAACGTCGACGTCGAGATCACTCAGAATCCGGCTGCCTGATCAATAAGGCCTGATTTTAGAATTTATTAAGGCAACAAGGCTTCGATTTTGGACCTTTTTTCAAAACAGGGCGTCTCACAGACTGGTTTTCCGGCTGCGAGACGCCCTGTTTCCTTTTATAAGAATTGATCCATCCCGTACTTGAGCCATTCGGCCGATCTTTTTCAGAAGAAGCAGTGTGCACAAGTTATCGAAGAAAAACCGGACTTCCGTATTTAAAACGGAAAACGGCCGTCGATTCATTCAAAGCAGGCGTGCACATCGTGAAAAGCACTGTCCGGGGAAAATAATATTTGTGTCCGCATAAAGACAAAAACCGTGAAACGATCGGGAAGCTTCCGTATTCCGGATTTGCGTTCCGAACGGGCATGCGGCGCAATCATTTTACGAATGCATCATTCATATCGGCGCAGGGATTCGACCGGGTCCAGATTGGCTGCCTTGGCCGACGGCGCAAGTCCGGCAACCACGCTGATGCCGAACACCGCAAAGCCGGGTGTGACGTTTAAGAGCGCCACATGCACATGCGGGCGGGCAAAGTAATTGCCGGCGGCACCGGCAATGAAAGACAGCAGGACCCCTGAATTTATTTTTCATGCTATATTTTAGCAATAGAACGAGCGAATTTGACCCGTTTCAAGAATTAATTTTTACTAAGTCTCCAGGCCTATCTTTTTTTTACGTTCGGATCCCCTCCCCGTTTTTTCTTTTATAAAAAACGGCGTTAAGAAAAAGTGCCGTCCATAAAGATATATTAACGATTCAGGCCGATTTCCAGCCTATTATTCATTAATCATAGAAAAAACTTATTTTTAATAGAAACCCCTAAAAATAAAAAGAGAGAACACAAATTTGTGAACTCGTCTGATCAGAATTCTTCGTTTATTTCATCCGCTGCCCATTTAATGACGGATGAGCGGATTCCATTTTATTTTTTTATATCCTTATTTGTGAAATATATCTACTTAAAAAAGCGCAGAAAGTACCGCTCTCTTTCTGCGCAGGAACAGATTGTGAATTTTTGAGTTACGGACAGGTTGACCATGGAATAATGAACCAAATGATCAGACAGATGGACAGTTCCCCCCGAAAAATCATCAGTCAATTTCTGCCGTCTTTAACTCTTTTATGACCGTAAAATATATTAATTTACAGTATCCTGTTCAGTCATATCAGGTTCATGATCGAGGATCCATCTTTCGGCCTCCGGAGACCAAAGGCCGTCATGCTTTTCCAGAATTTCACCCAAAGGAGATTTCGGATCAACTTTTTCCAGTTCAATTCTACTGAACTTCTTATGAGTATACGTTAACTTCTTGCCCCCGCCTATATCAGGCTGACTCATCGTAGTTTCAGCCGCCGCATCCAGGCCTAGTACATGGGTAATGACTTTGGCAACATTCACTCGTCTCTCTGCGATTAACTGAGCGGCCTCCGCCTCATTTTTTGCATTGCCGCCTGAAGTACCGGTAACGTGGGTAAAGTTATAATGCACGTTGTAGAAATTTAAATGAGCGGAAAAATCTTTCTTCATCGGACCGGCAAATTGGTTCAGGCATCCGTCGGCATTTAACAGTTCTCCCGCCATAGTAACTAGAGGAGAAACGCTAATCATACAAAAAATATCATCATAACCATTTCCGCCGACAAGTTGTTTAAGCCCAGCTTTTTGTTCTTCGATACTCAGCCCATTAACGTTAACAAAATGCACGTTTACTTCATCCGACGGGTATAGCTTTTTGGCCCTATCCAGTTTTTCCTGGCTAATATCCGTGACTACAAGATGTTCGGGTTTTCGGTCGGAGTGCAGTGCATAATCAATGGCAAGCAGGCCCATAGGACCCGTACCGCCGAGGATTAAGCAATTACCGTTTCTTTTAATTCCCATCTCATGATCATACGTATGCGGAATCAAATGAAATTGAGCATTAAATGCAGCGATAACGCAGCTAAGGGGTTCACATAATGATCCTTCATAATAAGCCTGTCCATGAAATGGAATGAGACAATTGAGTTCTATTACTTCGGGCGGAATGATAATCGCTGTTGCGTCGCCCCCTATATAGGGATAAGAATAGCCCGGCACGAAAGGTGTATCGTCTCTTGCTAAGTTTGGCTGAATGACATAATTTTCGCCTTCATGAAACTGATCGATCCATCTCTTGCCAACCTTCAATATTTTCCCGGAAAATTCATGACCGATCAATACAGGATCTTCAGCTAAATGATCGGGAGTTTTCTTATGATCCTCCCCTTCCATGGCCAATTTCCACGAGGACATGCACATCGTATCGCTGACAACAGTCGCCAGAATCTCGTCCTCTTTAATGTCAGGTAAATCAAAGCTCTCAACACGAAGATCTTTCTTACCATGTAATTTTAGGCCGATACTTTCCATATTTATTCTCCTCACATTTGTGATAGGTGGCCTGCTGGTTTTTTACATTTTTATAATATACGGTGTTAATGCAAAAAATCAAGATGCCATCATCAATATTCACATTTGTGAGATACTTTTAATTTCCAGAGCCGTTGAATAAGTTGTAATAAGATCCGTAACCAGGCCGGACCGCAATGCGCCGAGGATGCCTCCGGCTTTCTGCTTTCCAGCCGCTATTCCAATCCGGCGATCGATTTTCCTCAACTGATCCAGTGACATACCAATGATATTGATCTCCGGCAATTTAAGAATTTTCCCCTCCGCCGTAAAAGGTTGAGATAAAATATCTCCGGCAGCCATCTTTCCCAGTCCGCTCGCAAAAGACGTTTCTTTGTAAAATTGCTGCCACGATTTGTTTCCTGAAGATTCCCTGCTGCCAATGCCGAAAATGGCAACATCCAAATCCGGCCACATGCTTATGACTTTTTCTACATTCGGATTGTCTAAAAGCTCATCTTTTAATTCTTTACTTTTGATTAAAGCGGGCGTGTCTAAAGAATAAGGAATGGCATCTGTAATTTTTGATGCTAAGCGATGGACAATAGAATTGGCATGATATGGGGCCGGCAGCGATCCTCGCGGCCCTCCAATCAAGGGAATAACCGTTATATTTTTTGGAAATACATCCTGCTGAAACTTATCAACGACTGCCGCCAAAGACTGTCCCCATGATAATCCGATTGTCGTATTGCTTTTAATCAAAGAGTGAAGAAAGGAATCTGCATAAAGTCCCAGCGTGTCTAAACTTTCTTTGTATGATCCGGCCTGATCATCCGGGACAACCAAGGCGGTCTTCAAATCAAACGCCCGTTCAAAAAACTTCGACATATTTTTGGCTGAACCGAAAGTTGTATCTACGCTAATCTTAACAATCCCCAGCTTCTTTGCCTCCTTCAACATGCGGCTGATCTCGGTTCTATGAACATGCATCACGTCGGATATTTGATTCTGATTGAGATGATGTAAATAATAAAGTTCTGACGCTTTAATTAAGCTGTTTATTTTGTCTGCGGAAGGCCTCATAGCCTCCACCCCCTTTACCATAAATAATATATCACAAATGTGCGTTTTATAATATACATATTGCAAACGTATACATGCGTGATATTATAGCAAGTGAAGGTGATCACTTGCTGGTAATCACAAATGAGAGGTGTTTTCTTTGAGCTGGTTGGGTATTGAAGAGGGTGTTTTCATTGTAACGGGCGGATCTTCAGGCATTGGTCATGCGGTTGTTCAAGAACTTATTCAGGATGGGGCCAAAGTGGTCAACGCTGATCTAAGAGAGGGCTCTTATTTTAACGATAATCTTCTATTCGTTCAAACGGATGTCACGGATTCAGAATCGGTCAATCATATGGTTGAAACGGCAGTCTCCCATTTTGGTCACATCGATGGTCTTGTTAACAATGCAGGTATTAATCTTCCTCGCTTAGTCGTAGATACAAAAAATCAAAGCGGTAAGTACGAACTTTCTTTAACAGATTTGCAAAAAATGTTCTCCGTGAATGTACAGGGAGTCTTTCTTACGACTCAAGCCGTTTTACGTTATCTGACAAAACAGAGAAGGGGCGTCATCGTTAATATGTCCTCCGAAGCAGGCCTGGAAGGCTCCGTCGGACAAAGCGCATACTCTGCGACTAAGGGAGCAATCAACGGTTTCACACGGTCATGGGCCAAAGAACTCGGAAAAAATAATATCCGGGTTGTAGGTGTAGCACCCGGTATTCTTGAAGCAACCGGGTTAAGAACTCCTTCATATGAAGAAGCATTGGCTTATACACGCAATATAACCGTTGACCAGCTCCGCAGGGGATATAGCAGCACCACAACGACCCCGCTCGGAAGAAGCGGCAAATTATCTGAAGTCGCCAATTTAGTTGCATTTTTTCTTTCAGATCGGGCCGGCTATATAACAGGCGTCACGACCAACGTGGCAGGAGGTAAATCCAGAGGCTGATTTCCAAACATGGGAGGGACAATATGATGGATTTTATTTTAGTGGGCCACGGCACTACCGGCATAGCTATGAAAAATGCTGTTGAAATGATTTTTGGTGAATCTCCAAGTTTCTATCCTTTGTCTTTTAAGCCGGGAGAAGGGCTTACCGACCTCTCGAAGAAAATCGAAAAAACCATTGACGATCATAGCCTTTCCAGCGATCGTACACTCGTCGTCACAGATCTGTTTTGCGGCACTCCTTATAACGCATCCGCGGCTTTAGCAATGAAGGGCAAAGTTAAAGATGTAATTGCAGGAATGTCCCTTCCTATTTGTCTGGAACTGGCACAAGCCGCGGACAAAGGGACTGTCTCTGAAACCGTAGAGCACATTATACAGGCATCTCCCGCTTATACACGCGCACTCAGTAAAGAATTACAGAAACAACCGGATGAAGGTGACTTTTAATGATTATCAATTTAGCAAGGATTGATGACCGTCTCATTCACGGACAGGTAACAACTGTATGGGCGAAGGGCTCAGATGTCGATCGCATCATTATTGTAAGTGAAGACGTATTTCATGACCCGATCAGAAAGACTCTTTTAAAGCAAGCAGCACCTCCGGGTATCAAAGTGAATATAGTCGATGTGCCGAAAGCGATTGCCGTCTTCAAAAATCCTAAATACGCAAATGATAAGATTTTCTATTTATTTACTAATCCGATGGAAGTCCTGAAACTTGTTGAAGGCGGAATACCATTAAACTATTTAAACATCGGCGGAATGCAATTCCGTGAGGGAAAGAAGCAAATCAATAAAGCTGTCTTTATCGATAAGGAAGAAGCGGAGGCTTTTAAAAGATTAAACGAATTAGGTGTAGAATTAGATCTTCGCGTTGTGAAAACGGATCCGCACACTGATATTCTGGAAAAAATAAAGGAGAAATTCCAAGAATAGAAAAGAGGAGAATAGAAAATGTCGATTATTCAAGTTATCCTTATTTTTCTATGGTCGTCAATTGTCGGCGCCGGAAGCGTTCTTGATGAGTTTCAAACCCACCGGCCCTTAATTGCTTGTACAATAACCGGTTTAATTCTTGGAGATCCGATAACCGGTATTATTTTAGGAGGCACACTTGAACTAATTGCATTAGGCTGGATGAATATCGGAGCCGCCCAATCTCCGGACTCAGCTCTGGCCAGTACAATCTCAACGATTTTGGTTATCATAGGCAGTCAGAGTATTGCGAAAGGTATTGCCATTGCTTTACCTGTAGCTGCCGCAGGACAGGTTTTAACCGTTATCGCCCGATCGATCACCATTGCCTTTCAACATGCAGCAAATAGAGAAGCCGAAAAAGCCAATTTTACAGCCATAGTGGCACTGCATTTCTCTGCTCTATTTGTGCAGGCACTGCGTGTCTCCATCCCAACGACCCTGGTTGCCATATTTGTTAATCCCACAATGATTCAGAATATGTTAAATGCTTTGCCGGAAGTTGTAACCGGTGGTTTAGCGGTCGCCGGCGGATTTATCGTCGTCGTTGGATATGCAATGGTTTTGAACATGATGAGTGTGAAATATTTAATGCCATTCTTCTATCTTGGTTTTATTCTCGGCGGTTATTTAAAATTGAGCCTGCTCTCATGGGGAGTTGTCGGTTTAATTGTAGCCATCGTTTATATAGAGCTTAATCCGAAATTCTCTAAACCTTCAGCTTCTTTAGCTGCTGCAAACGCCGGGGCAATTTCAGATGAGGAATTACCGGAAGACGAATTAGACGATTAAGGAGATGAAAAAAGATGAGTGAAAATAAAACAGTGACAACCTCAGACTCCAAACCCGTTAAAGTGACCAAAGGCGACTTATTTAAAACATTTATTTTCGAAAATTTCCAACAAGCGTCTTTTAACTTTGAAACGATTCACGGGCTGGCATTTTGTGTCGATATGATTCCAATCATCAGACGTGTTTACAAGAATAAAAAAGATCAGGTTGCCGCACTAAAGCGTCATTTAACGTTCTTCAATGTCACCCCCGGATTATGCGGACCCGTTGTAGGTGTGACAGCAGCCCTTGAACAGGGACGTGCCAACGGAGAAAAAATTGATACGAAAATGATTCAAAGTTTAAAAGTCGGCCTGATGGGTCCCTTATGCGGTGTCGGCGATCCATTGATGTGGGGAACACTTCGCCCCATCTTAGCGGCATTGGGCGCCACTTTAGCATTGCGCGGATCCTGGCTCGGCCCAATTATTTTCTTCTTCGGTTTTAACATTATCCGGCTTGCTTTAAAATGGTATGGCCTGACTTACGGTTATCATCGTGGTTTGTCCCTGATAAAGGACCTGAGCGGTAATCTTCTGCCCAAACTGACTGAAGGAGCTACAGTATTAGGACTGTTTGTGATGGGTGTCCTGGTGACAAAATGGACAACAATCAATATTCCGCTGGTCATTTCCAAAACGAAAGCGGCTACAACAACGGTGCAGGACATTCTTAACCAACTGATGCCCGGACTGCCTGCGCTCGGTTTAACGCTGCTGATGGTGTATCTTCTCCGGAAGAAGGTTAACCCGATCATCTTGATTTTCGGATTATTCGGTTTAGGCATCGTCGGATATTGGCTCGGTTTCTTAAAGTAAAATAGATTAGAGTTGATATAAATGACCGATCAAATCATTGCTCTTGTAGGCGGTGTGTTAATACTTTCGTTAGGTTTTCTTATGAAAGCAAGGAAAGGAAAACGTGATTATGTCTATATTCTCTTTGGCTTAATACTCATTGGCATCGGCATGTATAAAATATTGTTCTAATTTTCATGCGGGGTTCTCTCTGTGTGTTATCAAAAGTTGTGTAAAAACAGCGTCCTCTGTCGATTGCTGATCAAACAAGCATTCTATCTGTACCCAAAAACAGGGCTGTCTCATTATTCAGGCAACCTTGTTTTATCTTGTTCTTGCCATTTGAACGAACTCGATCGCCTGCATGGTTTCAGACCTGTTTTTCGGAGACACTTCGCTCCGCGAATAAAATCACAGCCGCTTTTCCAAAGATTCGGCTTCATCCCGGCAGCGCCTGGTCCAGCGAGTTTCAAATTGTCCGTGCGGGAGAATCCGCTCTTTCAGGTCGCTGATAAACACGATCCCCTGCTCTCTGCACCACTTCAAGCGGATTTGATACAGATCTGCTTCCGAATCGTCTTCGTCCAGGAAAACAGGAATCAGAGAAATTTTATTCAGATCATATAGAAGAGCCCGGGCGTGCCCGTCCGCAAAATAAAACTCACCGCCGTTCCTTCTAATCGGAAGCGGCATATTTCCTCTGATATTGAGCGGATCAAACGAATCCTTTAAGCGGTCGACTTTGTCCTGATCTAGAAATAGCTGGCTCGGACGGATCTGATACAAATCGATAAAAAATTTTTTCAACTGAATGACTTCCCTTGTCTTTCGACCGTTCAGGCCGTTCTTCTTCCAATAAACAGCAGATATACAAGAAATCCGCCTACATCGCAAAGAGCGATTAAAAGCGCCATCGGAAAATAAGTCTGGCTGCCGCCCAATCCGACCAGCGGCGAAAGCAGCGCACCGATTGTATTCATGCCCATTCCGAGGATCGCCGAGGCACTCCCGGCCGCTTTTCCCTGACCCTGCATGGCCATTGAAAAAGCCGTCGAGTTCACAAGCCCGACCATCGAGACAATAAAGAAAAGCGGAATCATGACAGCGAAAAGCTGAGCGGGACGGAGCAGCAGACTGCAAAATAAGGCAATACTGCCAAATGCTGCAATCAGTGTGCCTGTCCGCAGAATTTTCCGTTCGTCCACTCTTCCGGCCAGAACCCCGGCCAACTGCGACATCATGACGATACCAAAGCCATTTATTGCAAAAAACAGACTGAAACCTAACGATGAAACATGGAATTGATCCTGCAGGACAAATGAAGATCCGGCAATATAGCAGAACATCGCCCCCGTGATCAATCCCTGAACGGCGGCGTAGCTTATAAACTGCCCGTCGCGGCACAGCCGGCCGATTGCCGCAAAAGAGCCGGCCATTCCGCCGCTGACCCGTTCAGCGGACGGCAGCGATTCGGGCAAACCGAACAAGGCCCCGAGGAAAAGAATAAACCCGATCACTCCGAGAACAACAAAGACACCGTGCCACGAAGTAAAACGCAGGATAAAACCGCCCGCAATCGGAGACAAAATCGGAAAAATCCCGTTCACCGCCATCAGCATCGAGAAAAATTTGGTCAGTGCCGTTCCGGAATAATAATCACGCGCGATCGCTCTCGAGATGACAAGGCCGGCGGATCCCGCAAGCCCGTGCACAAAGCGCAGAAAAATGAGCCAGCCGATCGAAGTGATCATGACGCATAAAAAGGATGTCACGGTAAACAGAATCAGTCCGGCCAGCAGCGGACCCCGGCGTCCGTGACTGTCGCTTAAAGGACCGATAACCATCTGGCCGATTGCGAGTCCGATCAGGCAGGAGGTAATGCTCATTTGAGCGAGCGATGTCGTCGTCTGCAGATCTTTAGTCAGAAATGGCAAAGAGGGCAGATACATATCCATTGACAACGGGCCGAACGCACTGAGCGCTCCTAAAATAACGACCAGCCAGAGATGCTTTCCTCCCGCCGTTTTTTTAAGCCTTGTTTTTTCTTCTGCATGATTCAGTGCCGTCTCCTGCAAATTTCATTCAGTCCTTCCATCCGACAGCCGATCAAAGGACGGCGTATTCAGCCGCCGCCCCGAAAACGGTCTTCAATCCCGACAGGATATAACCTATCATAGCAGAAAAAAAGCCCCGATACTAAAATGAAGGATCGAAAGCTTTCGAACAGATTGATTCTTATAGGAAGGTCCCTTTCATTTATCATCCGGAAACGATTCCGGCTTTTCAGTCAGGCCTGATTTAATTTCTGTTCGGCCAGTTTGATCTGCTTTTCAACCTGATGCGGGGCGGTGCCGCCTTCGCTTTCGCGGGCACGCATCACATTTTCCGGCTTCAGCGCTTCGAAAATATCTTCTTCAAACAACGGGCTGAACCGCTTGTAGTCGTCCATGCCGAGTTCAAGCAGATATTTGCCCTGTTCAATCGCGTAGAGAACCATTTTCCCGGTAATGGCGTGAGCTTCCCGGAACGGCAGGCCTTTTTTGGCCAGATAGTCGGCGATATCCGTTGCGTTGGAATAGTCCTTCTCAACCGTGCGGCGCATCCGCTCCTTTCTGACTGTCATCGTTTTCAGGATCGGTTCCAGCAATTGCAGCGCGCCGCTGATCGTCCGGACCGTATCGAAAATGCCTTCTTTATCTTCCTGCATATCCTTGTTATAGGCGAGCGGCAGTCCCTTTAGAACCGTGAGCAGGCCGATCAGGTGGCCGAATACGCGTCCCGTTTTTCCGCGCAGCAGCTCGCAGACATCCGGATTCTTTTTCTGCGGCATGATGCTGGAACCGGTGCAGAACGCATCATCCAGTTCGATAAATTGAAATTCCTGGCTGCTCCACAGCACCATTTCTTCGGAAAGGCGCGACAGATGGACCATGATCAGCGAACAATCGGCCAAAGCTTCAACAACGAAATCACGGTCGCTGACGGCATCCATGCTGTTCGGATAAATATCGTCAAAATCGAGCAGTTCGGCCACCCGGCGGCGATTGATCGGGAACGTGGTTCCGGCAAGCGCCCCGGCGCCGAGCGGAAGCACATTGATCCGCTTCAGGCTGTCCGCAAGCCGGCTTTTGTCGCGCTCGAACATCCAGAAATAGGCCAGCAAATGGTGGGCAAACGATACCGGCTGCGCCCTTTGCAGATGCGTATAGCCCGGAAGGATGGTATCCACGTTTTGTTTTGCCTGCTCAAGCAGTGCGGACTGGACATTTTCCAGAAGTCCGATCAGTTCTTTCGTTTTATTCCGCATATAAAGATGCATATCGGTCGCTACCTGATCGTTGCGGCTTCGGCCGGTATGCAGCTTGCCCCCGACTGCTCCGATTTCATCGATCAGCATCTTTTCAATATTCATATGGACGTCTTCCTGATCAATGGAAAAAGCCGCTTCACCTTTCTTCACCTTTTCCAGGATTGCGTGAAGTCCCTTTTGAATCGTCTCCGATTCTTCCCGGGAGACAATGCCGCATTCACCCAGCATTTTTACATGGGCAAGGCTCCCCTCGATATCTTCCTCCGCCAATTCCTTATCATAAGCAATCGACGAAGTGTATTCGTCAACCCATTTATTTGTTGACTTCGTAAACCGGCCGCCCCATAGCTTCGCCATGATCTGCCTCCGTTTCGCTCGTTTCGCTATCGTTCTTGTGCACTTCGGCATTGACTTTCGTCGGCAGCCCCCACAGTTTGATAAAGCCGACGGCCGCGTTGTGGTCGAATGCATCGCCCTTCGTGTAGGTCGCCAGTTTCTTGTTATACAGGCTCTGATCCGACGTGCGGCCGACGACAAAGTCATTGCCCTTGAACAGCTTGACACGCACCTTTCCGGAAACAACCTGCTGCGTATTATCAACAAATGCCGACAGCGCTTCTCTTAGCGGCGAATACCAGAGGCCGTCATAGATGACCTGTGAGACTTCCTTATCAATCAGCGGCTTGAACTTCGATACCTCTTTAGTCAGTGTGATCGTTTCCAGTGCCTGGTGGGCATGGATCAGAATCAATGCCGCCGGATTTTCATATACTTCGCGCGACTTGATGCCGACGAGCCGATTTTCCACGTGGTCGATCCGTCCGATGCCGTGCAGCCCGCCCAGTTTATTCAGCTTCTTGATGATGTCCGTAAAAGAAATCGCCTCGCCGTTCAAAGCAACGGGAATGCCCTTTTCAAAAGCGATCTCGATGTATTCGGGTGTATCGGGTGTTTTTTCAATCGGGCAGGTCCATTCAAAAGCGGCTTCCGGCGCTTCGTTCCATGGATTTTCCAGAACGCCGGCTTCGCATGCCCGGCCCCAGATATTGGCGTCAATGGAAAATGGATTGTCCAGATCAATCGGGATCGGTATATTGTTCTTTTCCGCATACTTGATTTCTTCGTCACGGGTCATCCCCCATTCACGAACCGGAGCGACAACCTTGAGCGACGGATCAAGAGCCTGAATTGACACTTCAAAACGGACCTGGTCGTTTCCTTTGCCGGTGCAGCCGTGGGCGACGGCAACCGCGCCTTCCTTGTGGGCGACATTGACAAGCAGCTTGGCAATCAGCGGCCGCGACAGCCCGGAAGAGATCGGATAAACACCCTCGTAAAGTGCGTTCGCCTTCAGCGCCGGGGCGAGATAGCCTTCCGCAAGCAGATCTTCCGCATCAACGATATAGGATTTGATCGCTCCGACGTCAAGCGCCTTCTGTTTCACCATCGCCAGGTCCTTGCCCTCGCCGACATTGATGCTCAGGGCGACAACATCGTAGTTATATTTGTCCTGGAGCCATTTAATGCATACCGAAGTATCGAGACCGCCTGAATACGCCAATACTATTTTTTCTTTAGCCATTATAAAATCCTCCCCTTTATTATGATTGAAAAATTTATTTATAATGGTTCTCAATTGCCTTCCATCAGACACTTCATAATCGCTTTATGCGCATGCAGCCGATTTTCTGCTTCGTCGAAAACCACGGAATGCGGTCCGTCGATAATACCGGCCGCTACTTCTTCGCCGCGATGAGCCGGCAGACAGTGAAGAAAAAGATAATCGTTCTTTGCCAGGCGGGCCAAGTCTTCGTTCACCTGAAAACCGTTGAAATCATGCAGCCGTTTTTCCTTTTCCGCTTCTTCGCCCATGCTCGCCCAGACGTCGGTAATGACAACATCGGCATCTTGCGCCGCCTGCTGAGGAGAATGAGTAAAACTGATTTTACAGCTGTTTTCCGCCCCGCGTTCTTTTGCCGCGGCAAAAATCGTTTTGTCCGGTTCGTAGCCTTCCGGGCTGGCAACCGTCATATCCATGCCGACAGCGGCGGCACCTTCAAGAAGAGAATGAGCCATATTGTTATAGCCGTCGCCGATGAAGCAGGCCTTCAGCCCCTTCAGCGTCCCCTTATGTTCATAAACAGTCAGCAGATCGGCAAGCACCTGAGTCGGATGATGAGTATCGGTCAGTCCGTTGATCACCGGCACATCGGCATAGCGGGCCAGTTCTTCCACTTTTTGATGTGCAAACGTGCGGATCATGATGCCGTCCACATAGCGGGAGAGCACCCTTGCCGTGTCCGGGATCGGCTCGCCGCGGCCGATCTGGATGTCCCGGCTGCTGAGAAAAAGCGCCGAACCGCCCAGCTGATACATGCCGGCTTCAAATGAAACCCGTGTCCGAGTCGACGACTTTTCAAAAATCATGGCCAGTGTCTTGCCTTTTAAATAAGGATGGGAAATATTTTTTTTCTGCAGCTGCTTCATGTCAAGCGCCTGTTGCAGGAACGTATGAATTTCTTCTGTTGTAAACTCGGCGATTGTCAGAAAGTCCCTGCCTTTCAGTGTAGAAATCGTACAATCATTAACCATGTTTGTCACTCCTCAGTTAGTCGTATAGGTCAGGTCGCGGTATTCGTCCAGCGTGTGAACGGTACCTGAAGAAGATGTGCCGGCTGCGCTGAGCGCCTCGGCAACGGTGTCGAGACACGTATAAAGGGGAATCCGATAGCGGAGGGCAAGCGCCCTCATTCGGAAGCCGAATGAATGGACGTTGCGGCCTGCCGTCGGTATGTTCAGAAAAGCGGCCGTTTTTCCGCTTGCGAAAAGGCGGCGGACCGCCTCGCACCCCTTCTCCAGTTTCAGGACCCCGACGCCCCGGTTCCGATAGTAATTGGCCGTATCCCCGGTCGCAATAATCCTGAATCCCTTCGCGGCGAGCCGCCTGACGACCGGCACGCTTTCTTCTCTCTGCCTTTCCGCCACCGACCAAAGTACGGCATCTCTCCGGCCGGGCCCGGCAAACAGGTTCGGTTTTCCGAGAAAAAATGCTTTTTCGAAGGCTTCATAAACTGTATTTCCCATTCCGAGCCGTTCCCCGGTTGACTTCATTTCCGGTCCGAGCACGGGATCGACCCCATTCAGTTTTGCAAAAGAGAATACGGGCGCTTTGACGGCGTAAAATCCGGGATCCCGGCAATAGCCGAAAACAAGCCCCTGATCCGCCAGACGTTCGCCGAGCTGAATGCCGACAGCCTTTTCCACCATCGGGATGCCGATCACCTTGCTGACAATCGGCACGGTCCGCGAGGCGCGCGGATTTACTTCCAAGACATAAACTGTGCTGCCGACGACCACGAACTGAATGTTAATCAGGCCTTTCACACCGATCCGCAGGCAAATTTTTTCCGTGTCCGCCGCGATTTCCTTCTTGACCGCGGCCGGCAGGGTGGGCGACGGGAACACGGCGACGCTGTCTCCGGAATGAACGCCCGCCCGTTCCACATGTTCAAAGATGCCAGGGATTGTGACGTGTCCGCCGTCACTGATTGCATCGACTTCGCACTCGGTTCCCGGCATATAGCGGTCGACAAGAAGCGGGAAGGACTGCGGGCCCAGATGCCGGTCGGCACGGATGTAAGCCTGCAGCTCCTCGGAACGATAGAAAAGAAACATCGATTGGCCGCCGATGACAAACGACGGACGCACAAGGATCGGGTAGCCGAGCGTATCGCCGGCCGCCGGCAGATCCTCAAGCCGGTCGACGGTTAATCCCTTGATATGCGGTATGCCGAGTTCAGCGAGCAGCGCATAGAATGCTTCCCGATCTTCAAGTTCATCGATGCCGTCGGCAGGCGTGCCCAGGATTGGGATCCCCGCCTTTTCAAGAGATCGGGCAACATTGACGGCCGTCTGTCCGCCGAACTGGACAAGTGCCCCCTGGACATGTTCTTTTTCCGCTACGTTCAGAATGTCTTCCACAGCCAGAGGTTCAAAATAAAGCCGGTCGGCAACAGAATAATCCGTACTGACTGTTTCCGGATTATTATTGACAACAATCGCCTGATAGCCCTTCTTCCTGACGGCGAGCGTCGCCTGAACCGAACAATAATCAAACTCAATGCCCTGCCCGATCCGTATCGGCCCCGAGCCGACAATCAGGATCTTCTTTCTGCCGTCGACCGCCGCCTCGTCTTCGCCCGTCCAGGAGGAATAATAATAAGGCGTCTGTGCTTCAAATTCTCCGGCGCACGTATCCACAAGCTTATAGGACGGAACGAGGCCGATCGACTCTCTTTTTTCTCGTACGTCCTCCGCCTTGACCCCGCACAGTTCGGCAAGCCGCGCATCGCCGATGTTGATCTTCTTAGCCTGAATAAGGAGCTCATTGCTGAGATCCGGCCATGAAAGCCGGCTGATTTTTGTTTCAAAATCGATCAGGCCTTTCACGGCGTTCAAAAACCATGGATCAATTTTCGTGAGATCGTTTATTTTTGCAACCGTCCGTCCGCGCCGGAACAGTTCGGCGATCGCAAACAGCCGCAGATCGGTCGCCTGACGCAGAGATTCTTCGAGGACGCTGTCCGGCTGATCATGCAGCCCGGGATTATCCAGCCCGCTGAATTCCAGTTCCAGTGAACGGATCCCTTTATTCAGCGCACCTTCGAATGTCCGGTCGATCGCCATTACTTCACCCGTCGCCTTCATCTGCGTTCCGAGGCTGCGGCTTGCCTCCGTAAACTTGTCGAACGGAAAACGGGGGATCTTTACGACGATGTAATCAATGGCCGGTTCAAACGAAGCATAGGTCGTTCCTGTAATCGGATTGAGAATTTCATCAAGATGAAAACCGGCCGCACATTTTGCAGCAACCCGGGCTATGGGATAGCCGGTCGCTTTCGACGCCAGCGCCGATGACCGGCTGACCCGCGGGTTGACTTCGATAATCGCATATTCGTCGGAATCGGGATTAAGGGCAAACTGGATATTGCAGCCGCCGACGATCTTCAGAGCACGGATGATTTTCAGCGAAGCGTTGCGCAGCATCTGGTACTGTACATCCGACAGCGTCTGCGAAGGGGCGACGACAATACTGTCGCCGGTATGCACGCCGACTGGATCGACATTTTCCATATTGCAGACGATGATGCAAGTATCATTCGCGTCGCGCATCACTTCATATTCAATTTCTTTCCAGCCCTTTATGCTCTTTTCGATCAGCACTTCATGTATCGGGCTTAGACTCAGCCCTCTGTGCAGCACCAGATCCAGATCCTGTTCACAGTAGGCAAATCCGCCTCCCGAACCGCCGAGCGTGTAGGCGGGACGGATAATCACCGGGTAACCGATCTCCTGTACGAACGCCAGCCCGTCTTCATAGGAGCGGATAATGCTCGATTCGGGAATCGGTTCATGAATGGCGAGCATCAGTTTTTTAAATAATTCCCGGTCTTCGCCGTGCTGAATCGATGCGACCGACGTACCCAGCAATTCAACACCGTATTTGGCAAGAATACCTTTTTCATGAAGAGAAACGGCAAGGTTCAGACCGGTCTGTCCGCCGAGTGTACCGATCAGGCCGTCGGGCCGCTCTCTCGCAATGATCTTTTCAATGACCGGCAGAGTCAGCGGTTCGATGTAGGTCCGATCGGCAATCTGATCATCCGTCATAATTGTTGCAGGATTGTTATTGATCAGGACAACCTCGATACCTTCCTCCTTCAAAGCCAGACAGGCCTGCGTGCCGGCATAGTCGAATTCAGCCGCCTGGCCGATGACGATCGGTCCCGAACCGATCACAAGCACTTTTTTAATATCAGTACGTAACGGCATGAGTCGCTTCACCCTTGCTTTGTTTAATCTTTTCAATGAACCGCTGAAATACGGGATGCGTATCCAGCGGGCCGGGATGTGCTTCCGGATGGAACTGAACAGTTTCAATCGGAAGCGTTTTATGTCGCAGTCCTTCAACCGAACCATCGTTGACATTCAGATAAGTAATGATAAAAGTGCGGCTGTCGATGCTGTCTTTCTTTACGACATAACTGTGATTCTGTGAGGTGATCCACACTTTTCCGGTCATGGTTTCACGGACCGGATGGTTTGCCCCGCGGTGCCCGAACAGCAGCTTTCCCGTTTTCGCGCCGTAAGCAAGGGCGATCAGCTGATGTCCGAGGCAGATGCCCAGCGTCGGATACGCGGACGTAATTTTCTTCAGCTCGCCAAACAGGGGCTGGAGCTGAAGCGGGTCTCCCGGGCCGTTGCTGAGCATCACACCATCCGGATGAAGGGCCGAAACGGTTTCGTACGACGTGTTATAAGGAACGACCGTAACTTTGCAGCCGGCGCCGGTCAGTGCGGTCCGCATTGATTTTTTATATCCGTAGTCGATCAGAACGACATGCGGTCCGGCCCCTTCGTAGACTTTTATCTGTTTCGTTGAGACACGTTCGACAACATTCCGGGGAAGGGGCTTTTTCCATTCATCATCGGCGGCTTCAGGCACGCTGCTGATGATCGCCTTCATCGTGCCGCTTTTTCGCACCTTTTTTACAACAGCCCGCGTATCGATCCCGGCGAGTCCCGGCACCCCGGACTGTTTCAGCCATTCATCAACGGTTTTTATCGACTGATAGTGGCTGGGGAAGGAGCAGAGGTTGCTGAAAACGGCACCTTGCATATGGATACGGCCGTGCTCGCTGTCGTACGGATTAACGCCGTAATTGCCGATCAGCGGGTAGCAGAACGTCATGATCTGCCCTGCATAGGAGGGATCGGTCATGATTTCCTGGTATCCGGTCATGCTTGTATTGAAAACAATTTCGCCTGAAACTGAAGTATGCTCGCCGACGCGCAGGCCTGTGAACAAGTCGCCGGACTCCAGAAGCAGATAGCCTTTTTCCATCGTCATCACGCCCCCTTTTTCTTAATTTCCCAGAACTTTATCCAGTGCCTCTGTAAAATAACCGATTTCAGCTTCGTTTGTAACGAGCGGCGGCAGAACGCGCAGTACATTTTTTCCGGCAGTCAGGACAAGAACGCGATGCTCTTCTCTCAGCTGATTGACCCATTCGATGGCCGGTGCAAAAGTTTCCACACCGATCAGCAGCCCTTTTCCGCGGACCTCTTTAATGGCACCGGGATACTTTTTCTTAAGCCCATTCAATTTTTCTGTCAGACTGGCTGCGTTTTTTCGGCATTGTTCCAGTACATTCTGCTTTTTAAAAGTTTCGAGCGTCGCCACACCCGCTGCCGTCGCAAACGGATTGCCGCCGAAAGTCGACCCATGTGTGCCCGGAGTGAACACTTGCGAGACGGCTTTCTTGGCAAGGACCGCTCCGATCGGGATGCCTGAGCCGAGCGCTTTCGCCACCGTGACGATGTCCGGCTCAATGCCGTACTGTTCATAGGCAAACAGCGTACCCGTCCGGCCGATGCCTGTCTGAACTTCATCAACGATGAGCAGAATGCCTTTTTCACCGCATACTTTGGCAAGTGCCTCAATCCATGGCTTGTCGGCAGGCAGGACACCGCCTTCGCCCTGAACCATTTCCAGCATGACGGCGATGCAATCCGAATCTTCGGCAATTGCCTGAACGGCTTCTTCACTATTGAAGGGCAGATAGCGGAATCCGGGAACAAGCGGGCCGAATCCGTCCTGAATTTTTTTCTGGGCCGTTGCTGTCAGCGTCGCTATTGTCCGGCCGTGAAAAGAATGTTCAAATGTAACAATATGTCCGTTTTCCTTATGCTTGATCAGATGCGCATAGCGGCGGGCCAGCTTGATCGCAGCTTCGTTGGCTTCCGCTCCGCTGTTGCAGAAAAAGACTTGATCGCAGCATGAGAGATCAGCCAGCATCGCAGCCAGCTTTTCCTGGGACGCAATATGAAAAAGATTTGAGCAGTGCCAAAGGGTATCCAGCTGCTTCTTCAGGACCGCTTCGACCGCATCGGGGACATGGCCGAGTGCCAGTACGGCGATTCCTGCCGTGTAATCGAGATATTTCTTCCCTGTATCATCCCAGACATAACTGCCTTTTCCTTTGACAATGGTTATCGGGAAACGCCCGTAAGCCGACATCACCGGGAAAACTTTTTCAGCTGATTTTGTATTAAGCATGGAGAGCCTCCTCTTCCAGAAAAATTTTTGTTCCGACCCGGGCGCCCTTCGTGTAATCAATGAGGCATTCCGGTTTCATTCCGTTGATAATTACAACCTCCGGGACATGCTGCTTCAGACCGGCTACCGCCGCCGTGACTTTCGGTATCATGCCGCCGCTGATCTTTTTCGCAGCGATCAATCGGGCAATCTGCCGATCGGAAACCTGCTCGAGCCGTTTCAGCTTCCCGTCCTGTTCGATCAGGATTCCCGGAACGTCGCTGACAAAGCAGAGCCTGCCGTTCAGCGCACCGGCAATAGCGGACGCTGCCTGATCGGCATTGATATTGTAGTGCTGCCCTTTCGAATCCATCGAAACCGGTGAAATGACGGGTATGAACCCCTGCCCGCACAGGCACGTAATCACCGACGGCTCAACCGAAACGATCCTGCCGACATAGCCCAGCTGCTCCAGGTCAATCGGTTCCGCCGTAAATAGGCGGGCGTCGATCCCGCTCAGGCCGACGGCCCTGCCGCCCGCGGCGCAAAGATTGGAAACCATTTTTTTGTTCATTGTCCCGCTCAGCACCATCTCGGCTACGTCCAGAACCTCCTGAGTCGTCACGCGCAGTCCCTGATGAAAAGCAGTAGCAATCGAGAGCCTTTTCAGCATTTGCGAAATGGCCGGGCCGCCTCCGTGAACGATCACCGGCGACCACATTCCGTCTTCTTTAATTTTCCGGATACTTTTAAAAAATGCCGGCGTCAGCTTATCAAAAACGCTTCCTCCGCATTTAATAATCAGATAACGGTCCATTGTGTGCCTCCATTAAAATAATGCCGAGCGGGTTTATGAACGGTAAGACGCATTGATTTTCACGTAGTTATAGGTCAGATCGCATCCCCAGGCAACGGCTTCGCCGTTGCCCTCGCCGAGATTCACCTTGATTACGATACTGTCTCCGTCAAGATAGTCTCTGGCCCTGTCTTCATCAAAGGGAACAGGCCGGCCGTCTGCAAACATGAGCGTATCGCCGAGCGCCAGCGATACTTTTCCCGGATCAAAAGACGCGCCGCTGTAGCCGATCGCGCAGATCATCCGGCCCCAGTTGGCATCGCTGCCGAAGACGGCCGTCTTGACGAGGCTCGATCCGACGATGGTTTTACTGATCGCTTCGGCCGTTTTCTCATCCTTGGCGCCGCTCACCTGCACTTCAATCAGTTTGGTTGCGCCTTCTCCGTCAGCGGCAATATATTTTGCCAGGCCCCGGCAGACCGTCTGCAGACCCGAGAGAAAAAGCGGCCAATCCGGATGCTTTGCCGTCAGCTTTTTATTTTCGGCCATGCCGTTTGCCATAACCAGTACCATGTCGTTCGTACTGGTGTCCCCGTCTACCGTAATCCGGTTGAACGTCCGATCCGCCACCGTCTTCAGTGCCGCCTTCAGATCAACCGGATCAACCGCCGCGTCCGTTGTAACAAAAGCAAGCATCGTCGCCATATTCGGACGAATCATGCCTGATCCTTTGCATGCGCCGCCGATGGTGACCGTCTTACCGTCGATCGCGCACTGTACGGCCAGGTGTTTCGTCTTCGTATCCGTCGTTAATATGGCCTGTTCAAACGGCGCCGCCGATCTCTCCAGAAAAATATTTTCAATGCCCCGCCGTATTTTATCCATCGGCAGCTGCAGTCCGATCACGCCCGTTGAGGCGACGGCAACGGCATGTTCCGGAATCTTCAGACGATCCGCCGCCCATTTTCTGGTGGTATAGGCATTTTCCAATCCCTCTTTGCCGGTGCATGAATTCGCACTGACCGTGTTAACGACAATCGCCTGCAGGGTCTGTTTTTCCGCAATGCTCGCCTTAGTCACAACCAGCGGTGCCGCCTGAAAAAGGTTCGTCGTATAAACGCCCGCCGCAGCAGCAGGCTTCTCCGAAAAAATCCAGCCCATATCCGGCCTGCTCTTTCTCATGCCTATGTTTTGTCCGCCGCTGATAAACCCTTTCGGCGATCCGACGCTGCCGCCCTCTATTTCTTTCAGTTCTGCACACTGCTCAATCATATTTTCCACTTTTCTCTTCCTCTCACGGATAGATCGGGGCGAGGGCAAGCCCGGTCTTTTCGTCCCATCCCTTAATAATATTTAAGTTCTGGACAGCCTGCCCCGCGGCGCCCTTGACCACGTTGTCGATCACGGAAACAATGATCAGGCGCCTTGAGCGGCCGTCTACATTCAGTCCGATATCGCAATAATTGGAACCCGCCACTTCTTTGGTCGACGGCCAGTGGCCGAGCGGCCGGATTCTGACAAAAGGCGATCTGGCATAAAACCGCTCATACATTTCAAGAAATTCTTTTGTCGAATAGCCTTTGGCCAGTGTGGCATAGACGGTACACATCAGTCCCCGCGTCATCGGAATGAGATGCGTCGTGAACGTGAGGCTTTCTTTTTCCCCGCTCATTGCCGCAATAGCCTGCTCAATTTCCGGCGTGTGCTTGTGCGTTCCGAGCTTGTAGGCTTTCACACTTTCGTTGACCTCACTGTAAAGGTTGCCCGGTACCGCACTTTTCCCCGATCCCGATACGCCCGATTTTCCGTCAATAATAATCGAACTCAGATCGATCGCTCCGTCTTTGACGGCGGGAGCCAGCCCAAGCAGAGCCGCAGTCGGATAACAGCCGGGATTGGCAATCAGCCTGGCCCCCTCTATCTGCTTCCGGTTAATTTCCGAAAGACCGTAGACTGCCGTGGCAAGGAGTGCGGGATCTGCCGGTGCCTGACGATACCACTTCTCATAAGCTGCCGGATCTTTCAGTCGAAAATCACCGGATAAGTCAATACAGATCAGGCCTTGTTCCAGGCATTTCGGAAGCAGGTCCTTGCTGACGCCCGCCGGCGTGGCAAAAAAGACAACATCCGTACGCCTTGCGAGCTCATCTGCATCAAAATCCTCCAGCCTCCTGTCCAGGAGATCCGTTAAATGAGGATAGAGCTGCTGAATATCGGAACCTTGCGTCGAATGGGAGACAAGCATCTCCGCTTCGACCAGAGGATGGTTGATGAGCAGCCGGATCAATTCGATTCCGCTATAACCGTTTGCACCGACAATGCCTGCTTTCACTTTCACCTGAATAGCCTCCAGTTTAAGAACATTCGCTTTTTTCACTCTTCATTTAATAAGCTGACGCTTCAGAGAGATGAAGACTGCTGTAAAAAATTTTTTAACAGCCTTCCCCGGCTTTTTTCATCTCAAGACATTTAAAAACGCCCGCCTCTTTTACTGTTAAAAGAGACGAGCGTTGTTCACATTACCCGCGGTACCACTCTGATTATTCCCGAAGAAGATGCTCCCGGTGCGCTTCGACTTTCGAGCACAACACAGCACGCTTCGCAAGAAATCTGCTTTGGTTCTCTGTAACGGGAGCTACCCGGCCGGCCCTACTCCTGATTTCAGGCCGTCACCTAAAAAGTGCGGTTCACAGTGATCGGCTGCACCGGCTCCCATCCTCCCGGTTTGCTTGAGCAGCTTCAAACTATTACTCTCTTTCTCATCGGTTTTCTATTTTCGTGAAGAATTTTTCCATTCATTCTGGCTTGTGTGTTATTCATTATACATTGCCCATGAGATAAGTCAACCCTTTTGAACAATTATTTTTTTCTCCTCGTGCGACACAAATGCTGATACCTCACTCAATCTATTATTATTTCAAAAACAGCCTGTCATTTCTCATCAAACTTTAATGCTCTCATAAACTTAGGCCATATCGGATTATGCTATAATATGGGCTAATGTACTGTTACTAAAAAACATTAGCTCAAGGTTGGTGAATTTTTTGACTCAGATTATTATCGGCATCATTATGGGCGCAATAGAAGGGCTGACCGAATTTGCACCCGTATCTTCAACCGGCCACCTGATTCTTGCCGGATCTTTAATGCATTTTACAAGCAACACCGCCAAAACATTCGAAGTCATTATTCAGCTTGGGTCCATCATGGCTGTGGTTGTCCTTTATTGGAAAAGACTGTGGAGCTTATTTGGATTTTACAGAAACGAACGGGCGGCAGGACCCAGTCATCTTAACCTGCTGCATATAATTATCGCAGCGATTCCCGCTGGCATTCTCGGCTTCCTGACGCGTGATTTTATTAAAAACGTCCTGTTCTCGCCCTTCTATGTGGTTATCGGCCTTGTCGCCGGCGGTATCCTGATGATTTTTGCAGAGCGCCTGGCTCACCGTAATGAAAGCCGTTCTCTCGATCAGATGTCTTATTTTCAGGCATTTACAATCGGCCTTTTTCAATGTCTTTCTCTTTGGCCCGGTTTTTCCCGTTCCGGGTCGACCATTGCCGGTGGTATTATTGCCGGAGCCGATCGTAAAACATCTGCCGAATTCTCATTCATCCTCGCTGTTCCGATGATGTTC
Organism: Sporolactobacillus sp. KGMB 08714; assembly: GCF_036598985.1. Taxonomy (NCBI): domain Bacteria; kingdom Bacillati; phylum Bacillota; class Bacilli; order Caryophanales; family Sporolactobacillaceae; genus Sporolactobacillus; species Sporolactobacillus sp. KGMB 08714. Next base: position 117,543 of record NZ_JAUUBW010000045.1, on the reverse strand, counting down.
GGCGCAAGCGGCTATGATTTTTACAAAAGCCTTCCTTTCCTTAGGATAAGCGATATGCCGCTCTTTGTCGTTGGATTCATCACCGCTTTTGTCGTGGCAATGTTTGCCATCGTTTTCTTCATGAAATTATTGAGGCGCTATACACTCGTCCCGTTTGCGGTCTACCGTTTCATCATTGCGGCAGTCTTTGCTGTCTACCTGATCGCCGCCTGAGACGAACAGATATCGTTTTTCTAAATGGAATCATCGATCCCGTAAGGAAAGTCCCGACTCAGCCGGGATATTCCGTACGGGATTTTTCTTTGCCCTATAGTATAAATTTCAGAGGGTTAAATAGGGCCGGATAAAAGTGCCGCAAGCCGTTCGCCCGCCATTCGGCCGACTAGTGCCGCCGCAGCCAGGCCCCCGGCTTTGCCTGAAGGCTCACCCATCGGCAGGTTTTCTTTACCTGGAAGCGGCTTGTTCAAACGACCCGGATGAATGATCTCCCCCGCGGATGAATCGATCCTCCATTCGTTCTTTATCCGATAAAATTCACAGCGCTGCGAACAGCAGTTTTTGGTTAAGTATTTTTAATGATTCTTTATCTTCCCGCATTCCATAAAAAAATTGCGATACAATGATATAAGGTTTTCTAAAGTTCAATCCGAAGGAGGTTGAAATAAATGGGTAAGACAATATGCATCTATGCAGGCTCCAATCTCGGAATCAATCCGCGATACAAAGAAGCAGCCCGCTGCCTCGGTGATGCCATCGTACACAGGGGGTACCGGATCGTCTATGGGGGCTCGTCAATCGGCCTGATGGGCGAGATCGCCGACCGGGTGCTGGCGCTCGGCGGAGAAGCCATCGGCATTATGCCCCGGGGGCTGATACTTGGCGAAATGGCTCATGAGCATCTTACTGAATTGATTGAAGTGGACGGGATGCATGCCCGAAAAGAAAAAATGAATGAACTTGCGGATGCGTTCATTGCACTTCCCGGCGGTATCGGTACCTTTGATGAACTTTTTGAAATACTTTGCTGGGCACAGATCGGGCTCCATCAAAAACCGATCGGACTCATGAATGTTTCCGGCTATTTCGATCCGCTGCTCGCACTGATCCGCCACAGTATTGATCAGGGCTTTGCCAACGAATCGCACCTTAACCTGCTGACGGTTTCGGACGATCCGGATACATTGCTTGACAAAATGGAAGCCTATGTTCCTCCGTTTCTCGGAAACAAATGGAAGCAATTAAGCAAGTAGGCTTATATCTAAATGAGTGTTCTTTCAGCTTCGTCACAGCCGGACCGCCATGCAGATTCATGATCGGCTTTTCATTATTGCGCTGTCTTCTCCTCTTTTTCAGACGGATAATAATTTCTTTTCGGCTACTTGTATATTGACGCTGCCCGGCGTTACCTTGAGCGGACGATCGCGTCAATTCGTCTGACCGTAAAATCCGAAATACAAAAAAGCGCGGGAAGAAGGAACCTTTCCGGCGCTTATTTTTTAAGCCTCCGAACTGTCCGGATAAGCTTAAAAATGCTCATATTTTTAATTAATTATATTGAGGAATATCAAATACAAGGCTGTATTGGGCAATCTGCCTGTACATACTGTCGATCATCGATGTCTGACTGACGGCCCAGGCGACATCCGTCGCATATTGATGCGCTGCGCTGCCCGCAACCAGGGCCGACGGATTCCAGCGCATTTTGTACAGCGTATCTTGCTGGTAGACCGAATTATAAATATAATATTTGGCGATCCAGGCCGCTCCGCCTTCGATTGCTTTCGCCGGCGTTGTCCATCCCTCGCTGTAAGCCATCGCTGCCCCGGCGTTTTCGGGATCCTGATCATAGGCACCGATCCCGAACATATTATAAACTTTGACTCCTTTATATACGATTCCGTTCGCCAGGTTGGACGTTCCGTTTCCTGTTTCAAGCATAGCGTGTGCAGCAAGATAGACCTCATTTACACCGTTTTTCTTTGCAGCATCGATAAATGTTGATCCATAACCGGACAAAATGCCCTTGCCGGATAAAATAAGATTCATATCCGAAAGGCTGATATTGGCCAATGAAGATAACTGCAGGAACTGAAAATAGCTCGGGGTTCCCTGTGCAAAATTCTTCGGATTAAGATAATAGGCAAGCTGAGACGACTGATTGACTTGCTGCTCTTCCTCCAGAGCCTGCGAGAATGAAATAGGATAATTCGTCGTTTTATAGGCATTATTTCCGGATTGTGTCGTTGTTGACGTTTCTTTTTTAACATAATCGCCGTAAACATAACCGTCATTTCCGCCATAGCTGACTTTAACCCATCCATTCGGTGCATCCGCCAGCCATTCAACTGTTGTTCCGGCCGGAATCACTTGATAAATTCCGTACGTCGTATCCGGCCCCTTGCGGAAATTGACGTCTGTCGTAATCAGGCCTTCTGTACTGCTGGATGTCGTCTGGGAAGTCCCGCCGGGAGCGGAGGGATCGGTCGAAGCCGATGAGCCGTCCTGTTTCTGTACGTAATCCCCGGACACATAGGCTGTCCCGTCTTTATAGATAATCTGAAGCCAGCTCCCGCTCGTCCCGACTACTTCCACTTCAGTCCCTTTGGACAGCGTGGCCAGTATCGTACTCCCGGTCGACGCCCCCGTCCTCACATTCAGAGCGTCCGTCGTCGTCCCCGTGTACAGCACTTTCGGCGTCGACGAAGAGCCCGAGCTCCCGGCCTTCTGCACATAGTCTGCGGATACGTACGCTGTCCCGCCTTTATAAACGATCTGCAGCCAGCTCCCGCTCGTCCCGACCACTTCTACCTCAGTCCCCTTGGACAGTGTGGCCAGCCTCGTACTGCTCGTCGATGCTCCTGTTCTCACATTCAGGTCGTCCGTCGTCGTCCCCGTGTACAGCACTTTCGCTGTCGAGGAGGAACTTGAACTCCCGGGCTTCTGCACATAGTCTGCAGATACGTACGCCGTCCCGTCCTTATAAACAATCTGCAGCCAGCTCCCGCTCGTCCCGACCACTTCTACCTTGGTCCCCTTGGACAGCGTGGCCAGCCTCGTACTGCTCGTCGATGCTCCTGTTCTCACATTCAGATCGTCCGTCGTCGTCCCCGTGTACAGCACTTTCGGCGTCGACGAAGAGCCCGAGCTCCCGGCCTTTTGTACGTAGTCCCCGGACACGTACGCCGTCCCGCCTTTATAAACGATCTGCAGCCAGCTCCCGCTCGTCCCGACTACTTCTACCTTGGTCCCCTTGGACAACGTGGCCAGCCTCGTACTGCTCGTCGATGCTCCTGTTCTCACATTCAGGTCATCCGTCGTCGTCCCCGTGTACAGCACTTTCGGCGTCGACGAAGAGCCCGAGCTCCCGGCCTTCTGCACATAGTCTGCGGATACGTACGCTGTCCCGCCTTTATAAACGATCTGCAGCCAGCTCCCGCTCGTCCCGACCACTTCTACCTCAGTCCCCTTGGACAGTGTGGCCAGCCTCGTACTGCTCGTCGATGCTCCTGTTCTCACATTCAGGTCATCCGTCGTCGTCCCCGTGTACAGCACTTTCGCTGTCGAGGAGGAACTTGAACTCCCGGGCTTCTGCACATAGTCTGCAGATACGTACGCCGTCCCGTCCTTATAAACAATCTGCAGCCAGCTCCCGCTCGTCCCGACCACTTCTACCTTGGTCCCCTTGGACAGCGTGGCCAGCCTCGTACTGCTCGTCGATGCTCCTGTTCTCACATTCAGGTCGTCCGTCGTCGTCCCCGTGTACAGCACTTTCGCTGTCGACGACGCCGAGGAAGTGCCGGCGTTTTTAACGTAGGCCGCAGATACGTAGGCTGATCCATTATTATATTTAATCTGCAGCCAGCCGTCCGCCGTTTTTCCGGTAACGGTCACCGTAGTGCCGCTCCGCAGAGTCGTCAGAATGGTCCCTGTCAGACTGGGCAGGAACCGGACGTTCAGGCTATCAGTGGTTGTGCCCTGATAAGCCGTAACGCTCTGTACTGCCTGTGACGGTGCCGCAGGCTGAGACACTTGTACAACATAAGCACTGTCAACGTACGCAACGCCGTTCTTGTATTGGATTTTCAGCCAATTGCCGTCCTCGCTTTTCCCCGCGATTCCGATGACATTAAATGTCTGTCCCTTATAGAACAGGCCGATCTTCGGCTGATCGGTCCCCGGCAGGCTGCGGACATTCAGATCATCCGTTGCCTGTCCTTCGTATGGCTGAAAAGATTCCTGAGCGGAAACCTGCGACGGTACTATACCGGCTGCTGCCGTCACCGCGGCCGCCGCTGCAAATGTGCCGATTACTGTCAAACCGCGATTTGGATTCAATGTGATCCACACCCCCACTGCAGCAAAAAATTAAAAATAGAATTTGTCATAATATGGAACTTGTTTTATAGGAAAAACTTAATAGATGAAATCCATTTCTATAGGACGAGGAGCATGCATAGTGCCGCTTTTCATCATCATTTATCAGGCCGGGCGGAATGATGCATGAAGATAGGCTGAAAAAGCAAAAAACGGAAATCCCCAAAAAGCAAAATAAAAACTCCCTCCATTTACGTTTCCGCTCAAACATGAGAAAAATACGGCAGTCCAGCCATCATAGCGAATCACGCCTTAGATCTGTGACTTTGCGCCACTGCTTTTCAGCAGCTTTGCCATTTAGAAAAGAGATTTGCAAACTAGCTGTATATTATTCAATATAAACCAGATTTTGGATGCCTGCAACATTACAGCCGTTTAAGCCCGCAACTTTCGAACCTTTATACGGCTTTTATACGTAAATAGGTCTCACTTTCATAGGAAATTATAAACACTGCTCATACTTATTATCGGATAACATTTAAAACATTTTAGACTTTCTTTAACAGCTTTTCATTTTTCCAATAAGGGCATTCTGCTCACTTGCAAAGGAAAATCCTTTATAAATCCGGGACAATTATCCCGCGTCTTGTTTCAGAGTTGGCCGGAACAGGCCCTGCTGAAAATGGCGACGCCGAGTCCGAAGAAGCAGCCGCCCGCCATAAAAAAATCGACGTCCAGCAAATTATAATCGCCGTTCGTCGATATTTTTTGATTTGAAACAAGTATTCCGTAAACTCCGTCTAAGCCGGGCAGGAGATTTCGATCACCCGGCCGGCTGCATGATGCCACTGACCATCGCGGATTAGCAGGAGGAATGATTTCCCAGATGCTGTCAAGGCCGGAACAGACATTCATCGGTTTCACTTAGTATAGGTGACCGCCTGACTTCCGAACTGTTCCCACGCCTCGACAAAATCTGATTTATCCGCCTTACTGCCGCCGCTGCTCATCTCGGGATCATTAAAATAGACATTATCTTTATCATAGCCCGTCACAAGAACCGAATGTTCCATAAAAGAGATGCGCATGTCTCCCTGCTGGGTGTGCCAGGTCTGCCAGTCTCCCTCAGGTACGGGCTGAAAATTTATGCTGACAATAACCCATACCGGAGTCCCTGAAGCAAGCCGCTGCTCAACCTGGTCCCATCCGTCTCCGCTTAGATCCATGACTCTTCCGCCCAGATATTGTCTTGCCAGATCCACTATCGGTCCGTGATAAACCGCCAATCCCGGGTCATCGGTATCACCATGATACATATTGCCGACAAAACCGATGTTCGGATTCCCCTGATAGCCTCCTGAAGAAAAAGGCACTTTTTTTACTTTCGCCGCAAGTGTCATCTTATCTACAGGAACGCCCGCCGAATTGAGAAGCATGGTCAGGCTTGTAATTTCGCAGCCATTCGGCAGTTCGGGTTTTTGACTGGTAAACGGTGCGGAAAGCTTCACTTCCTGCGGCAGAACATTCTTCGCCGCCGATTTAGCAGGAGTACTCACTTTCTTCTGCTCAACTGTCGTCTGTTCCTTTTTCGTTACTTGTTGCGGAGTGCTCACTCGGCCGGATCGGCTGTCCACTTCTCCCGCGACAAGGAGGCCGCCGGCGATGAGAAAAAGGAGAAGAGTAAAGAAAAGCCATGAAATTTTCCCGGCGAATTTCATATATCTGCCTCCCCACATTTACATTTCTGTCCTTGCATAAAAACTTTTAAAACGTTCTCCACTCCATTCCACGCTTTTTATCTGCTGATGATAGCCAAAAATTCATGAAACCGGTCTGCCGTTTCTCCGCCGAAGACGGACCGGACACCGGCCCTGATTCAATAAATCATACGGCATGTCAATAGTCATCGTCTATTTTCGCCTTTTTTTATTAAAATTTACTTAAAAAGAGAAACTGTCACGGCAGAATATCCGCTGATAAAATAAAAACTTCCAGCCAACGGCTCGGCGTGCCGCAAAGTTAAAGAGCTGCCCCTCGTCGAAAAATCGATAATGGGCAGCCGCATCAAGCGCTTCAATTCACATTGTTTCGCTCCTGCGTTCAGAGACTTCAATCCGTCAATAGGGCCGCTCATTCATGTAGCGAAAGTGACGCCCGGCTCCGGTAAATGCTTATCTGACACCTTGTGATAAAGTACGTTTTCTTTCAATGAAACAAAGAAGATGATAAATACTTTCAATCGTTTTAACGGGAACACGATGCTCGTGAGCCACCTCAATCGCGAAACCGAGTATTGCTTCCAGCTCCATTTTCCTGCCATTCTCCAGATCCTGCAGCATGGACGTCTTATGATTCCGGACTTCTTTATTCGGAAGAAGTACGTTATCGGAGAATTTCGGTCTGATTGCCACTCCTGCGGCACGTGCCGTTTTCATGAATTCACTCTTCATGTCGAGAAGAAGCCGCCGCACATCCGGATCGTCCAGCGCCTCTCCTACTCTGGTCCCGGTAAGGGCCGTTACAGGATTATAAGTAATATTCCACAATAACTTTTCCCATTTGATCCGGCGAATATGATCCGTCACTTCCGCCTTTATCCCTGCCGACCGCAAAACACCTGCCAATTCGTCAAGTTTCTTATTAGGGACGCCGGCCGGGCCGTCCCCTTGCCACCCGCCGATGACCAGAGTGCCTTCCCCGACATGATTCACAATACCCGGAGCTTCACGGATAATTGAAATAAAAGCCGAACCTCCGACTATCCGGTCCGCGCCGAATTCATCCGCCAGTTTTTCTTCATTGCCGATTCCGTTTAAAAGGCAGATAATCCGGGTCCCTTGGCCGGTGAGTACCCGAAGCGCTGGCATAACGTCTGTCAGAGCCGTCGATTTTACCGACAGCAGAACAAAGTCAAAATCCGTCTCCTGCCGCTGAAGATGTTCAGCGTCTGCTGCTTTGACGGGCAGCGAAAAATCACCGTTGATACTTTTCACCATCAGATCGTGACTCAGCAGGTAATCCAGGGTCCGACCTCTTGCCACAAACGTCACATCCTGTTTTTCCCTGGCCAGCAGCCCGCCGAAGAAGCAACCAATCGCACCGGCCCCCAGTACCGCAACTTTCAAAACAAACACCCCTCATTAAGCAGATTTATCTTTCCGTTCATCCTTTGACTGTTCTCCCGAACAGTTTTTCTCTGTTTCCGGGTGTCCTTAGTCTTATTTTACAGCATACGAACGATCATGACATTTTCATCGAAATCTTTTTACGATTATATCGTTCGTTCACAGCAGCCTGGATCCGCATGTACGCGCATATAAGCAGAAAACTGAAGAGTCGGATCATTATTTTTGCCCAGTATATAGTATCCTGCAGCGATCTATTCATTTGAGAAAAACGAATTCTGAATTCCTGCGTATATACATTATACGTCGGAATCTTTTGCAATATTTTTAACTTCGGCCGACGGATCGGATTCAAACCTGCTTGCTTTCGGTCGCCGGATTTCCGGCTCCTTTGATATAATGGAGCAAAAGAAATCATCAGACGAAATGAGTGAGGCATTTGAACACTATTATTATCTATTGCGATGGCGGATGCCGAGGCAATCAGAGTGAACGGAACATCGGCGGTTGGGGAGCTGTTCTTAAATTCGGGGAACATACAAAGGAGCTCTGCGGCGGCGCGAAAAACACGACAAACAACATCATGGAATTGACCGCCGCTATTAAAGCTCTTGAAGCTTTGAAAACCGACCACATTCCCGTCGTCTTTTACATTGACAGTGCATATGTCGTCAACGGAATGAACAATTGGGTGCCGGGCTGGATAAAAAAAGGCTGGAAAACGGCGGGCGGATCGTCTGTCAAAAATAAAGAACTCTGGATCCGGCTGAACGAACTGGCCGCCGGACAAAAATCGATTACCTTTAACAAAGTCAGGGGACACCACGGCGTCGCGCTTAATGAACGGGCGGATCAGCTCGCTAACCGCGGGATGGACGAGATCGAGAAAGAGAGCTGACCGAATAAACGGCCGGCATGACCGAATCCATCGCTCCAGACCGATAAGCGGCCGCAGCCGACCGAAAAACGGCAGTTCACGACCGATAAACCGCCCGGGATGACCGATACCGCTCCCAAATTGACCGAATAAACGGCCGGCATGACCGAATCCATCGCCCAGACCGATAAGCGGCCGCAGCCGACCGAAAAACGATGACTCACGACCGATAAACCGCCCGGGATGACCGATACCGCTCCCAAATTGACCGAATAAACGGCCGGCATGACCGAATCCATCGCCCCAGACCGATAAGCGGCCGCAGCCGACCGAAAAACGATGGCTCACGACCGTTAAACTGCCCGGGATGACCGATACCGCTCCCATGTTGACCGAATAAACGGCCGGCATGACCGAATCCGTCGCCCCAGACCGATAAGCGGCCGCAGCCGACCGAAAAACAATGACTCACGACCGATAAACCGCCGGTGATGACCGATACCGCTCCCATGTTGACCGAATAAACGGCCGGCATGACCGAATCCGTCGCCCCAGACCGATAAGCGGCCGCAGCCGATAAACCGGGCGCATCGGCCGTTTTAAACTCATCGCAACGGAATCAATCAGGCTTAATAACCTTAATAACCGATAAGTTCCCCGCGCCGGCCGGCATCTTCCGAAGCAGGCAGAAGGATCGCGTTCCGTATCCGGTTGATCCGGTATACAACGCGATCCTTTCGGCAAGAAACATGACTTCGACTCGCATGCGGCTTCCGGCGCCGCATCGCCGACCTGGCTCACCGGGATTGTTTTCTCAGCAGTTCAGGCCTATTTCGTTCCCGCTCCAGACGGCGCTCATGATATTTGCCGCCCGGTAAGCGTCGCCGATCAAATACAAATCGGCAATTTTTCCATTGAGTTTATTATAAAGCGTCTGATTGGGCTTAAACCCGACCGAAATCACGACCGTATCTGCAGCCAGGAACTGTTTCCGGAACTGATCGTTGATCAGCACCGCGCCTTCATCGGTCACTTCTGTCAGCGAACTATTCGTGATCACCTTGACGTCGTATTGATGAAGCAGGTCAATGAGCATAATCTTGTTCATATGCGGAATCGGCTTGCCGCCGCCGCTGCTTAATATTTCGTTCTGTGCTTCAACGATCGTGACATTTCTTCCGTCCTGAGCAAGGTACAAAGCTGTTTCACACCCTACAAGTCCGCCGCCGACAATCAGGACATCCTTCCCGGCCGTTTTTTTGCTTTCAAGAATTTCAATGGGAGTCGCCACCTTATCTTTGTCGCCGCCGGGCACATCCAAATGGATCTCACCGGCGCCTGTTGCAACAATGACGACGTCCGGATTTTCTTTTCTAACGAGCTCTTCGGTTACTTCCGTACCGTTCAGTACCGGAATATCCAGCCTTTCCAGTTCATTTTTGTACCATGCGAGCAATCTTCGGTCATCTATCTTAAATTCAGGGACGGAGCCGGGTATGATCTGCCCGCCCAGTCTGCCGCTTTTCTCGTAAAGCGTGACCTTGTGTCCCCTGAGCGCCGCGACTCTGGCCGCTTCCATTCCTGCGACTCCGCCGCCGACAACCATCACTTTCTTTGCAGAAAGCACCGGCTTCGGTTCATAATATCTTTCCCTTCCGCATGCCGGGTTAACTGCGCAGCTCAGCGGTTTTCCTTCAAATCCGCGGCCGAGGCAGCCGACGTGACAGCCGATACACGGGCGGATGCGCTCCACCTGATGATTCATTACCTTCTTCGGCCAGTAGGGATCCGTCAGCAGCGGCCGCCCCAGTCCGATCATATCCGCCGAGCCGTCCTCCAGCGATTTTTCTGCCGTTTCCGGAACACCGAGTTTTCCGGCCACGATCACCGGTATATGGACCGCTTCCTTTAATTTTTTAGTATAAGGGAGATACAATCCTTCTTTTTGATAGACCGGCGGATGCGACCAGTACCACGCATCGTACGTCCCGAGGTCCGTATTCAGTTCATCATAGCCCGCTGCTTCCAGAATTTTCGCTGCCTCGATTCCTTCCTCGAGGTCCCGTCCTTTTTCAATGTAATCCTCATCGGGAAGCCCGCCCTGGCGCCAGTCCTTGATACAGCTCTTTACACTGTAGCGCAGTCCCACCGGAAAGTCCTTGCCGCATCTCTTTTTAATTCCCTGTACGATTTCGGCCGGCAGCGTCAGACGGCCCTTCAGATCTCCTCCATATTTGTCGGTCCGTCTGTTGAACAGCGACAGGGTAAACTGATCGAGCAGATAGCCTTCATGAACGGCGTGAATTTCAACACCGTCGAATCCTGCCTTTTTCGCTATATCGGCGCTTTCAATAAATTGCTGAACAATCCACTCTACTTCAGAAGTGGTCAGCTCGTTACAAGTAACAGAGGGATCCCAGTAGTTCGGTATGCTTGAAGCGGAAACCGGCGGGGCAGTGAGCAGCGCGCCCGGTACTCCGCTTCTTCCGAAGCCCATGGTCAGCTGCAGGAATATCTTCGTTCCGTACGCATGCACGCGCTCTGTCATTTCGGCTGAGGTCATCAGAAATCTCCCCGGATTTTCCGAAACAACCGGAATGATGCCGGAAACCACCTTATCCAGTTTATTTTCAACTTTGGTGATGCTCGTAATGATTAATCCCGTGCCGCCTTTCGCCCGCTCAACGTAATAATCCGCCGCCCTCTGATTGTAGCACCCTTCATTGTCGACAAGTCCGAAAGCACCCATCGGCGCCATCGATATCCTGTTTTTGACCTCCAACTTCCCGATTCTGATTGGTTTGAATAAAGCTTCGTACATTTTTACTGCCCCTCCTTTTTTTAATGAATTTCATACATCTCCTGTATAACATGGATCCTGAAAATTGTATGTTATTTTTTTCACAAAAAATGAAATCGTTTTCAAACTTTTATATTAATTTTCCTTTTTCCGGCTGCGGATTTCTCAGAATCTGCAGCTGAAGAATCCATTTCTTCCTGGCCCGAAACAGCCGGCGGCGCCGCGCCGTGCTGCCGTGCTGCCGTGCTTGCCTCACTCGAGCTGCTGCAACGCGTGCTATGATTCCGGCCGCATTCTCGACGGGCCCGCCTTATCTTAAGACGATTGCCTTCATTTGAAGCCCATCGCTCTCTATCCGGAACGGCAGTCCCGTGTTTTAGGATGGCGATCGTCTGCGCGGCGGCAGATCGCGGCTGTTCACAAGCGATCGCGATCATCATTTTTTATCAATCATCGGCACTCGGATAAAAAAACAAACCTGAAAGAGAAAAATATCCTCTCAATCGGGTTTGTTGCGTATGCCCGGCAATCTGCCTATTGCAGCTGCAGAACGATTTTCTGTTGTTCCAGCGATTCCTTCACATTGATCACTCGCTGATTGGACGATCCGCGGAATTTCAGTTTCAGATTTCTCTTTGCCAGATCAAACTGGCCGTCGACAAGGACATCAAGACCGTCCAGCATGTTCCTCCTCCCGGGATCTTCCAGCAGCTCCTCGAACGTAAAGCCTGTCCAGCACCAAATATCTTTCCCTTTGCACTCCCGTCTGACACGCTGCACGAGACGCGTCAGCGTCGCCGGATGATCAAACGGCTCTCCGCCCAGAAGCGAAAGTCCCTGTATGCGTATATCGGGCTGATTCAGATCGGCAATTATCTGATTCTCAAATTCATCCGTGTAAGGCTTCCCAAATTTGGGATTCCAGGCAACCGCGTTCCAGCAGCCTTTACAGTGAAAGTGGCAGCCGCTTACAAACAATGAATGCCTGATTCCCGTTCCATTTAAAAAATCAAATTTTTTATAATCCGCATAATTCATCTTCTCTCAGCTGCACGGCGAAAAACAGAAGCAACAGATTCTGCTTCGCGCAGCACCGCCTCCCTCCCGGCTGACGAACTAACACTGCTGTTTTTCCCGGCTGTTGATTTCTTTCAGGCGCCCTTTAATCGGCTTGCGCTGAATGACGGAACCAAGGTAACCGCACAGCCGGCGAATGCACGATGTCGTCTCCGGATTATGATTGCCGCAGCTCGGGCACTTAAATCCTTCAGCCGTTGATTCGAATTCGCCCTCATAGCCGCATTCATAACACTTGTCGATCGGCGTGTTCGTGCCGAAATAGCCAATCCGGTCATAAGTATAGTCCCAGACAGCTTCCAGTCCTTCCGGATTGTCGACCAAAGACGGAAATTCGCAGTAATGGATGAATCCGCCGGCCGAATACGGCTCATAGTCTTTTTCAAAATCGATCTTTTCAAACGGATTGATTTTTTTCCGGACATCGTAATGAAAACTGTTTGTATAGTAATCTTTATCGGTAATATCCTTGACGCTGCCGAATTTCTGCTTGTCCAGGCGGCAGAAACGATCCGTCAGGCTCTCCGACGGCGTTGCGTAAATGCTGAAAGCGTAGCCTGTTTTTTCCCGCCAGATAAGGGAAACTTCTTTAAAGCGCTTGACAATATCCAGTGTGAACGCCTTGGCTTCCGGATTGTGCTCCCACTCCGGACCGTAGAAGACGGTCGCGGCCTCATAAAGCCCTATATAGCCCATCGAAACGGTTGCCCGACCGTTTTTGAAAATGTCGGAAACGGATTCGTCCGCATGCAGCCGCTTGCCGGTCGCTCCGTACTGATAAAGAATCGGCGCATTCTTTGCCGTGACCTTGTCCAGAGTATGGATACGGAACAGCAGCGCACGGCAGACAAGATCGAGGCGTTCTTCAAAAAGGCTCCAGAACGCCGTTTTATCGCCGCCTGATTCCAGAGCGATCCGCGGTATATTCAAGGTAACGACGCCCATATTATTGCGCCCGTCGGTCACATATTCGCCGTTTTCTTTATAGGAAGGCAGAAACGAGCGGCAGCCCATCGGCGCCTTGAAATCGCCGGTCACTTCAACGATTCGGTCATAATTCAGGATGTCGGGATACATGCGTTTGGTCGCGCATTCAAGCGCCAGTTCCTTGATATCATAATTCGGGTCGCCCGGTTCAAGATTCAGGCCTCTTTTAATTGTAAAAACAAGCTTCGGAAAAACAGCGGTTTTATGATCTTTTCCGAGGCCGAGAATTCTTACATTTAATATGGCTTTCTGAATCTCGCGCGCGAACCAGGACTCTCCCAGCCCGAAATTCAGCGTAAAGAAAGGCGTCTGACCGTTGCTTGAGAACAGCGTATTGATTTCATATTCGAGCGACTGCATCGAATCATAGATTTCTTTCTTCGTCATTTCGTATGCATAGCTTTCCTGCACGGCCGGATCGGAAATCCACGCCTTTGCGGTTTTCAAGTATTTATTGAAACTGATTCTGGCATAGGGTTCCAGCACTTCGTCGGCGCGGTTGAATGACGTGCCGCCATAAATATTCGATGAAACATTAGCCACTATCTGGGCAACGAGCGCCGTCGCCGTCTTGATCGATTTCGGCCGTTCCACATCGGCATTTCCGATTGAAAAGCCGTTTTTCAGCATACCCCTGAAATCAATCAGCATGCAATTGTACATTGAGAAAAAAGGCGAATAGTCAAGATCATGAAAATGAATGATCCCCTCATTATGAGCGGCGGCAAACTCTTCAGGCAGAATATGGCGCAGAGCATAATCCCGTGCCGTCACGCCCGCAAGCAGATCGCGCTGCGTGTTAAAAACCTTTTCGTCTTTATTGGCATTTTCGTTAGCTACATATTCATCCATATTGATTAAATCACGAATTTTATCATCCAGTGTTTTTTCTTTAATCACCGGTTCTTTAATCATTCCTGTCCCCCCTACCTAGGCTTCAAAAATATTATATAACAACATATAGTAGGGTCAAGAGGCATCATTATACAACATATTGATTAAAGACGCAATTTCGTTGATTTTCTGGATAACAGTGCGGAAAAAGAGAGAGAACCCCTCTTGTGACAACTTTTCGAACGCAGAAAAATGAAGAAGCATACGAATCTATCGGAGACAATGCCGGAACAAAAACTCTATACAACTTATATCGGATATTCGGCTCAACAAATAAACAGCTGTTTCTTAATTTTATCGGCGGGCAGAGTAGGGTGGCTGCTGATGCGGAAATGTGTATCCATGCCCCATGACAGCGGACGGGTCGCTTTCGCTGCTTTTTTCAGGCTGAAAAAAGACAGCGGCAGCTGCGGCACGGGTGCTAAGTTTTGACTGCTGCCTGACACCCGTCTATAATTAAAATCACCGGAAATCTTTTAACAGCACGTTTGTAAGCGAATACATTGTCTGTGCCAGGAGGAGAGCGGATTATATGGCAGTAAAAGAAAACCGTCGTCAGGACATTGATCAACTGCTGACCGATATTGCCGTTTATGTGAAAGACGGATCGATTGAAAGTAAAGAAGCCTTATCAACCGCCCGCCTTGTTTTAATGGATACTGTCGGCTGCGGCCTGCTGGCTCTGCGTTTCCCCGAGTGCACGAAACTGCTCGGGCCTGTCGTGCCGGGCACGGTCGTTCCGAACGGAGTCCGTGTGCCCGGGACTTCCTATGTTCTTGACCCTGTCCAGGGCGCCTTTAACATCGGCTGTATGAACCGCTGGCTTGATTTCAACGACACATGGCTTGCGGCTGAATGGGGACATCCTTCCGACAATCTTGCCGCCATCCTCGCGGCAAGCGATTTCATCAGCCGTTCGAACCGTTCTAAGGGAAAAGCGCCGCTTCTGATGAAGCAAGTGCTGGAATCAATGGTGAAGGCTCATGAAATTCAGGGCGGGCTGGCACTTGGCAACAGTCTGAACAGACACGGGCTGGATCACGTGCTGTTTGTCAAAATCGCTTCCGCAGCGGTTTCATGCGCCCTCTTCGGCGGCAGCGGGGAAGACGTTGCGGCGGCGGTTTCACAGGCGATCGTTGACGGTTCAAGCCTGCGCACATACCGGCACGCCCCGAATACCGGATCCCGGAAATCATGGGCGGCAGGCGATGCGGCGAGCCGCGGCGTCCGTTTTGCGCTGATGACGCTGCATGGGGAGATGGGATACAGGACCCCGCTGACTGCCCCCGGATGGGGATTTCAGGATGCACTGTTCGGCGGACAGAGCCTTGCGCTGGAACGTCCGCTCGATTCCTATGTCATGGAAAACGTCCTGTTCAAAGTTTCCTATCCTGCCGAATTTCACGGACAGACGGCGCTGGAGGCGGCAATCCGGCTTCATCCCGAGGCCGCCGGAAGGCTTGACGATATTCAGCGCATCGACATCACAACTCATGAATCCGCCATCCGCATTATCGACAAGACGGGACCGCTGCGCAATCCGGCCGACCGCGACCACTGCATTCAATATATCGTCGCCATCGGTCTGATTTTCGGTACGCTGACCGCCGATCATTACGAAGACGAAACAGCCGCCGATCCGCGCATCGACCGGCTGCGTGCTAAAATGCAGGTTGTCGAAAACGAGGCCTACAGCAGAGACTATCTGGATCCGGAAAAGCGGTCGATCGCCAGCAGCGTTCAGATCTTTTTCAAAGACGGAACGGAAACAGAGCGCGTTGCTGTTGAATATCCGATCGGCCACAGGAGGCGGCGCAAGGAGGCCGTGCCCCTGTTAGTCGATAAATTCAGAAATAATTTGCTGACGGCTTTCACTGAAAAGAAAACAGAACAGATTCTCTCGCTTTGCCTGGACAGCAGCCGGCTTGAAGCCACGCCGGTAGATGAGTGGATGGATCTGCTTTCATTTGCCTGAGAAAGATATTAAAAAAATAAGCGGATCGGGAGGAGATTTTTTTGAGCTGGATTGTTAACGAACAAACACCGCAGAAGCAGCTGGCCGAACAATTCCGCCGGCTGATGGAAGGCCCGGAACTGTTACAGATTCCCGGAGTCCATGACGGCATGTCGGCGCTGATTGCCAGGAAAGTCGGATTTGAGGCGCTTTATCTATCGGGAGCCGCTTACACCGCAAGCCGCGGCCTCCCTGATCTCGGCATTATCTACTCTGATGAAGTTGCCGAGAAGGCGCGTGAACTGGTCCGTGCCGCCGATCTCCCTCTGCTCGCCGATATCGACACCGGATACGGCGGAGTGCTTAATACGGCCAGAGCGGCAAAAGAAATGACAGAAGCCGGGGTGGCGGCCGTTCAGATTGAAGATCAGCAGATGCCGAAAAAATGCGGACATCTGAACGGAAAGAAGCTGATCTCTTCCGAAGAAATGCAGCAGAAAATCCGGACGATCAAGGCCGCGGCTCCGGATCTCGTTGTTGTTGCGCGGACAGATGCCAAAGCCGTCGAGGGAATTGAACGCGCAGCCGTCCGGGCACGGGAATACATCGCCGCCGGTGCCGATGCCGTCTTTCCCGAAGCGCTCACGTCCAAGGATGATTTTCAGACCATGCGGCGCGCAGTCAGCAAACCCCTGCTCGCCAATATGACCGAGTTCGGAAAGACGCCTTATTTTACCGCTGAAGAATTCGCCGGATTCGGCTTCAATATGGTCATCTACCCCGTAACCTCAATGCGGGCGGCGGCCAAGGCGTGCGAACAGGTTTTCAGTGAAATTTTCGAAAAAGGGACGCAAAAAAACAGGCTCGACAGCATGCAGACGCGAGCGGAGCTTTACGAAACGATTGACTACGATAAGTATGAATCCCTCGACCGCCATATTGCCAAAACCGTTCTTCCCGAGATCGGAAAAGAGGGAAAAAAACCTTAATCCACCGCATCCGCGCCGTTTCATGGCATATAAAGAAATCCTAAGACATAGCGAAGATCAGTCAAACGTCTTTTTCAGAAAACGGCAGAGGCCGTTTTCGGCACATGAATAGTCCGTTACTTCATCCGCCTGCTCCTTTACGTGATCAGGCGCATTTTTCATGGCGGCGGAATGGCCGGCGATCTGAAACATTGGCAAGTCATTTTCTCCGTCTCCGACGGCGAGCGCCGATTCAAAAGAAAGGCGGCAGCGGTCAAACAGGATCCGAAGGCCGCTCGCCTTCGAAACCCCTTTCGCCGTGACTTCTGCGTTATTTGGCGACGAGGAGAAAACTTCGAACGGTATTTCCCGGCTCAGTTCGGTCAGCTCCTGTTTCCATCGGCGGATTTTTCCCGCATCCCTGCTGAAGAAATACATTTTACTGGTACTGGAATATTCCGATTCGGCGATCGTTTTTTCCCAGGCGATTGTTTGATTGACGGCCTGCAGACGGGACAGCCATTCATTTTCCGACACCGAGTCCGGTTTAGCCCCGTGAACCTGTTCCAAAATATAGGGCCGGTCGCGGACAAGCGTGACACGCCCTCCCGCCGTCGGGATCAGCTCGTAGTACAGCTCAGCCCGTTCCGCACGTCTGACCAGCTCCGGGGCAAGCCTCTCGGGAAGCACGCCCTGAAAAATATTGGTTGTTCCCACATAAACAGCCATACCGTTTGCCGTAACCATACCGTCAACCGGAAAATCCTGCGGCAGTACCTCCCAAGCAGTTCCGTACGACCGCCCGGTGACGGCAAAAATATGAACGCCGCGTTTTCTGAGCACCTTTAAATAATTTCTCAATTCATCCGTCACTGTATTTCTCGGAGTCAGCACGGTTCCGTCAAGATCCATCATCACTGTCTGGTACACGTTCATCCCGCCTTTCAAAAATACAACCGTTTTTCACACTGCTCCATTCTATCACATGCGGCAGGCTTTAAGGAACACGTAAGGATCAACGATAAAAGTGGGGTAAGAGCTTTCTTGATTGAAATGAAGCACTCTGTGATCACTAGTCAGTGGCATTGGATAAGGGAACGACGAAGCTTATTGTAAACCTCACAATCCAAATAATTTCTTTGGAAAGGATATCTTTCTTTTTAGAAATCATCCTCTTAAACGACATCCATTCGTCAACTGAATAAATGAACGGCAGAGACCGATAGGAGTCCTGCCGATATTAATCCCTGGTTTTCAGTGTGAGAGCTCTAAAACATACAACGGACAATGGGAAGGCCCGATTAGTGCAGCTGAAGGCACTGTGTTTCTCACTCCGATTTCTATTTATTTAAAGTTATTCATACTCCAGTCATAATTATGTTGTTGACTCGGAGGCTGATTGCCTGATTAACAGTTCGGCGAAAAAATAATTTAATGCTCCTGAGACAAAATAAAGAAAGTTGCTACAGCCCTGGCAATCAAATTTTTTTGTTCGTTCACAATCTCACAATCCATAACTAGGGTTTCTTTTCCAATGTGAATTGTTTTCGCGGATATGTTCAGTCGTTCTCCCTGTCCGGGGGCAATAAAATTGATAGAAAGGTCCATGGTCACTGCAAACTGATTTTCATTCACTATTTGCGCAGCTAATTCTCCCATTGTCGTGTCGGCCAAGGCTGCAAGAACCCCTCCGGAAACCATACTCATTCCATTGAAGATGATCGGCTGAACGGGTACAGAAGCAATGATACTTTTTTCTGTCAGCTCCACTAAACGGAATCCAAACAATTCTTTTAGAAGCAGATACTCCTTATGGTCAGCTCGCAATGTTTGTATAAATGCCCCCATTACTTTTTTTTCAGAAGGATTTAGGGAATTCATATATTGAGTGACTAACTTGAAAAAAGGAACCTGTTTATCAATCATCTACACCGCTCCAATCTGGACATTTTGTCTAGTCTATAAGTTGAATGTGTCCAACATAAAATTCGTCTAAAAGTAAAGCCTTCGTTGTTTCAATCAGCAAACAGGATACGGGTCAGAGAATCACCCTTCACCGTACTGCTTTAGAACTTCTGATTCATCAAATTTTCTTTAATCGACTGTAACATACCCTCTGATACCAAGATGTTCCTCAATACTTTAATGAACTTGATTCATCTAATGTCAATCCTTTTGTCTCAGGAGCCATAATTATTGATACAATCAGTCCAAGAACCGAGATCGCCACGCCGACAAGCATCGTCAGTCTGATCCCATGAGCCTTCATGAAAATTGGTAATGCATAAGTAGACAGCACGGTCCCGATTCTACTAAAAGCCATCACTGCACCTACTGCCGAAGCACGAATTTCAGTGGGAAAAAGTTCATTTGGATAAAGCCACTGAAGAATACCGGGGCCGCCGGAAAAAAATGCATAAATTCCGAACGATACAATAACGACCCATATATTCGCGTTGGGTAAAAATTCTAAAACAGCTAATGCAATGCTCATGATTGCAAAGCTTCCAATTAACAGAGGACGGCGGCCTATGGAATTCAGCCAGAACATCGCCGGAATGCAGCCTATAAGGAAAAACAAGCTAATGACGATATCCCCCCAAATGGCCTGCTTCGCAGCCTCGAATCCGAACGCATTCAATATCTGAGGACCAAACGTATATAAACCGAACATAGGAACAACCTGGCATATCCAAATAATACCGATAAATATAATTCTTCTAAAATATCCTTTTTCAAATATCTTGCTGTATCGCGTTTTCTTAACTTCCCCCGTCTCTAATGCCACATCAACCCCAAACAGCCGCTGGACAATAGCACGCGCCTCCTCAACGCGGCCTTTACGCACCAGCCACCGGGGCGATTCCGGCGTTCCCCATCGACCGATAAGCAATATAATACAGGGGATGCACGTACTGCCCAGCATCCATCGCCAGCCTCCGTCTATATCATACAAATAATATCCAACAATATCCGCCGCTGTCGCGCCAACGTACCAAACAGCTGCAATAAATCCCATACTGATAGCTCTGTACTTTCTCGGCGTAAATTCCGACACAAGAGAAGTGGCAATCGGATAGTCTGCCCCGATAACCACTCCGATTAAAAATCTCATAATAACCAGCTGCATGGGAGAAGAAATAATCATAGTCCCAAGGGAAATGATTGCAATAACGATGACATCAATGGTAAACATCTTCTGACGCCCCACCAGATCAGTTATATAGCCGAACAGTGCCGATCCTATAAAAATTCCCGCCAGTGCGGAAGCCCCGACCAATGCGCTCCAATAAGCATTCAGATTCAGCTCTGGTCCCAGTTGGACAAGGGCGACTCCTATAATTACCAGAACATAGCCGTCTAAGAAGGGACCGCCGCTGGCAAAGAGTATCATCTTTTTCAAATAAGGTGTAATTTCAAAATCATCCAGTATTTTTTCTGATTGCATGCTCTTGATCTCCCTTTATTTTTGTATACTTTTATCTCCCTCTCTTTGAACAAATCATTAAGGCTGTTCCCTACGCCATATTTTAAAAATTTTTAGAAAATATTAATCAGGAAAAATTTTTTGTAATGATTCCTCTCATAATAGACACACGATCATGATTCTGCTGAAAATGATTATTTGTGCGGAGGTTCTTATCATATTTTCCCTATAAAACAAATGGAAGCAAGGCGAAGTCCATGTATAAGCGTTCTAACGTTTCCATCGCATTTTTATAATTTCATGGAGCTTCGCTTTTACTTCCTTAAAAAAAGTTTTATAGATGGATTCAAATTTTGAGCGGACTCAAGATTTTAGATCGTTTCTGAAATGGAAATAATATATTATTTCCATTCTACTAATCCGTAATTTAGATGATTGACACCCGTTTCCGCATTGGCAACTCTAAAATGAACGACATTGTGTCCCATTTTCCATATCTGAGTCTTTATGGTAGAGCCCGGATAGAGCGGAGCGGTAATACGAACCTTGAAACGTGTAATTTTTTCAGGCTCACCGGGAAAAAGTGATTGAGTAATATGCCGGCATGCAAATCCTGAGGTACTCAAGCCGTGAAGGATCGGTTTTTTATAACCGCATTTTTTTGCATATTCCCAATCCGCATGGACCTTGAACCAGTCACCCGATAATCTGTAGATGAGCGCCTGATTTAAGGGGATCAGCTCTGTGACTTCATAATCGGGCTCTCTGTCCGGAATTTCCACTCTGACAACCGGTTGTTTGGGTCCTCCGAATCCGCCGTCATAAATTTCTATATCTGTACTTTCGTTCGTAAACAGTTTTTCTCCATTCTCATCGTAAGTGGTTGCTTCATTTAGGGCCAGGCAGCCCTTATTAGGTCCCCGATCATATATGTTCTTAAGCACGCACGTCGTACTTAATTTACCTGATGTTTTGATCAATGGCTGATAAAATCTGATATCGAATCCCCAATGAAGCGAACCATCCCAGTTAAAACCGAAATCCATAGCCTTGCTGACTTCATGTGCCTCAGCAAGCATAGCTCCATATATAGGAATAATTTTTAAATTTTTTTCATATACATAATCCAGGTCAGTGATGCCGTCGGCGCCGGCACCGCAGCCAAGAGCGAAAATAATCAGATCTTTATAATCATATTCATGTACAAAGGGTCCAAACTGTTTTCCAATCATGTCCAATTTAAGTACCAATTTAATCATCCTTTCTCATTATGGTTTGATGAAAATATGCGCCTGTATGGCCGCTTTCTCACAGGTGCCATCATGTCCCTTCCGGTTCGTCCGTCAATGAAGGCAACCCTTATACTGTTCAAAGAGACTGTCCGCTTGATTGTCTTTATCATTTATTCGGCAGCTTTTCCTTCCTCATGCTTCGCACGTATCAACTTCCACCATTTGGCAGTCTGCACTATTTTTCACATCGTATTGAATCAATAATTTTAATACTGTGTTTAAATAGTCGTTGTATAATATGCCTCTTATTTCAACAACTTTTTTTGTATTTTACCTGTCCCTGTCCTAGGAAGAGATGTCACTACTTCTATAACAGAGGGAACTTTGAATTTAGCCATATGACATTTGCAGTATTCCATGATTTCATCAGTTGTAAGTTCTTCGCCGTCCTTAAAAACGACAAAAGCCTTGACTGCCTGATCGCGAATAGGATCGGGAATTCCTATCACTGATGCCTCAGCAACTTTTGGATGAGCCATCAGAATACTCTCAATTTCAGTGGACGATATATTTTCTCCCGACCTTTTAATCATGTTCACCTTTCGATCCACAAAATAAAACCAGCCTGATTCATCCACATAACCTTTATCGCCAGTATGCATCCACCCATCGCGATTCAAAGTTCTTGCCGTTGCATCCGTGTCATGATAATATTCCTTCATCAGCGTGCGCCCGGGTATTCCTTTTATATAGATCTCGCCAATGTTATTGGGAGGAAGTTCATTCTCGTCTTCGTCAATAATTCTTGCTTCATAGGATAGGCCCGGTTTCCCTATTGAGGGCCACTTTCTTTCTCCGCACGGCGGATCGCCAATGACTCCGACAAGGGACTCGCTGAGGCCGTAAGAATTTAAAAGTTTCACATTAAAACGTTTTTCAAAAGCATCTTTTTCCTGATCCGGAAGGGCAAGATAGTAGAATACATCACGAACGCAGTGATCTTTTTCCCAATCTTGCTGGGGCTGCAGCATCATCGTACGAACTAACATCGGGATACATTCCGTCATTGTTGCTTTATAGACGCAGACCTGTTTCCAGAAACGTCTTGCACTGTACTTTTCCACACTGATCAGCGTAGCGCCGACTGTCAGAATAGGCATGACGGTATTTAACTGGAAATCGACATGAAAGGCAGGCATGATTGTCAAATAACGATCTTCGTACCTTAACGAAAGTTGCCAGGCAGTGAAGGTCCCCGCATATAACATGTTGCATTGCGTAAGAACAACGCCCTTAGGCTTTGATGTTGTACCGGATGTGAACAATATTTCTGCAACATCGTCACTGCTTAAAGGCCTGAAATTTTTTAATTCCTTAGGTTGTGCTCTTCTGCCCTTTTCAAAATTAAGCGTGCCGGGAACTTGTTTTGCGGTTCTTGCTAATAATATCGTCTTCACATCATGATCATCATTCGGTCGATTACGGCTTGTAACATACAAAGGCAGAAACTCTTCCTCAATGACTGCAGCAGCAACGCCGTCGCATTTTTTAATGATATAGTCACATTCTTCTTGGGTATATTGCGTATTTAAAGCAACCAAAATAGCTCCGATTTTTGCCAGCCCGAACCAGCACATTAAAAACTCAGGACAATTATGAAGCTGGACGGCAACCTTCTCATTCTTTTTTATTCCAAGATCAAGGAAAAAATTTGCCGTCTTATTAATCTCTTCATTAAGCTGCGAATAGCTGAATTCATTGATGCCGCCTTCGCAGTCGCGAAATATCAGGACTGTTTTTTCTTTGTAAATCCGGGCTATTTCATCCCACATATCACGCAAAGTCTTACTCCCCACTATATCAGTCACTTTTCCCACCTCTGGCTAAATAACTAACTCTAGTCTTGTTTGATGCCCGAAACAAAGTAAAATGATAAATGAGATTTTTACACATTTACAAAGATTAATTATTTGGAGAAGGGAATCAAATATACTCCATATATTCCTTATTATGGATTCTATCTGTAAGATTTCCCTCCTAAACTATTCAATCAATCATTAACAATGATTTTATCCGTACCGGAATTCCACACCTTTCGTGCCTTCAGGATATTCCCATTTTTTTACAACCGTGCCGAGACATAAAATCCGACAGGTTCCGCATTCCAGGCATCCTGCATAATCAAAGGACAGCGTCCCGTCTTCATTGAGTTTATACAAACCTGCCGGACATGCATTAACCAGTTTCATTTTCTCTTTTCTATCAGGATAAGAAGAATCTATCTCTATATGAGGATGGTGCTCATCAACGAAATATTTATTTGTACCCAATTTTTCCTCAACGGTCATATTCATAGAGATCTCACTCCCCTTATGCCGTCCCTTACCAGATTCATGATACCGGCGGCGCTTATATGCTTTTTCATCCGTTTTCTTAATGGAATTGCCGGGGTTCCGTCAATAACAAAAATATCGGCCATCATGTTGGAAATCATCGTCGGATACTGGTTGAATAAACGTTCATTTTCTATGAACGCCGGGAATTTCTTATAAACAGAAAGGTCATGCATAATAAAACTATCATCGAGCAGGGTCTTGTAGACTTTGAGAGAGGAGGCAGTATAATCCTCTTTTTCCTTGGCCTTAATAACAGCTTTTGCAGCCAGCTCTCCTGAAGCAATAGCCAGATCCATTCCCCGTACCATGTAACCGATATTTAAACAAAATCCTGCCGCATCGCCGCAAATCAGAAATCCGTCTCCAAACAAAGTCGAGACCATTGACAATCCGGCTTCAGGTACCATATGGCCGCTTCTTTCAAGAAGTTTGCCATCTTTTATCAGAGGAGCTATTTCAGGATGACTGACAAAGTTTGTAAACATTTCCTCTACCGTTTTATTGTTTTCACCTATATGCTGCAGGCTCAGAACTAAACCTACAGAAAGGCTTTCCCGATTTGTATACAGAAAACCTCCGCCAGTCAATCCATTGGTAGGAGTTCCGGCAAATAAACATGCGGCACCCTCTTCCCCTGCCAGGCCGAAACGCTCCTCTATAACCTTTGCCGGCAGCTGATAAACCTCTTTAACACCTACGGCAACTTGAGAGGGACGGACCTTTTCTCTTAATCCGGCTTTTTCAGCCAGCAAAGAATGAACACCATCGGCCAGAATAACGACATTGGCCCTTATTTCCTCGCCGGCGCAGATAACCCCGGTAACTCTGCTATCCTCCACAATCAGCTGATCAACCTTTACACCAGCAGCGGTTATTGCACCGGCTTCTTCTGCCTTGTCGAAAAGCCAGCGATCAAACTTGCCACGCAAAACAACGTAAGAATCGCTTCCTGCCGCAGCAAGCCGCGGCGAGTGATACTTTATAACAAAAGCATCTTTTTCAGTCAGCATGCCGATATATTCTTTGTCCACTCTTCTCTCTACCGGCGCTTCTTTGGCAAAGTCTGGAATTATTTTTTCTAAACTATGAGCATAGAGACGGCCGCCAGTCATATTTTTGGAGCCGCTGTAATTACCCCGTTCGACGATGAGTACTTCCAAGCCCTGCTTTGCCAGAACGTAAGCCGCCGTAGAACCGGCAAGGCCTCCTCCTACAATAATGGCATCAAATACGCTCAACCGTATCACTCCTACAATTTGCTTTATTACTACAGAAAATAGCTCTATAGCCCCTTACGGCCCTCACGAGCAATCTATTTACAATTGCTCCAGAAGCTGTTAATAGTTCTCGACGCACATCAAATATTTATTTTTGTGTTCTGATTTTCTCAACAATTTTTGGCAAAACTTTATATAGATCCCCTATTAGGCCAATATCAACCTGTTTAAAAATCGGGGCATTTCTATCCTTATTAATGGCTATCAGTGTTTTAGCCTGATTGACGCCTACCATATGTTGAATTTGCCCTGAAATGCCGATGGAAAGATAAATATCCGGTTTCAGAACCGCACCGGATACGCCAACATAGCGATCCTTGCTCATCCATTTCATACCCTCTGCAACCGGCCGGCTGCAGGCTGTTTCGGCCCCAATCAACGCTGCTAGTTCCTCTGCCATCTTTAAATCTTCTTTTTTTTCAAACCCTCTGCCGACGCCAACAACCCGTTTTGCGGCACTCAGATTGACTGGCTCGCTTTGTTTGGAGTGAATCTCCAGTACACGGATGCCGGCATTATCCGCCTTCGAATAAATGTGGGTCATCTCGCCCGACCGGGTCTCATCCATCGGCACGCAATCAAAAAGATCAGGTTCCACCGTTACGACTGCAGTTTCCGATGCCGCTTTTTCCATTCTGACGGCTGCCCCTCCGTAAACCAGCCGTTTCACGACGATACCATCATCCCCCGCGGAGATTTCCGATATATTCGAAAAAACGCAAGTGCCTAATTGAGACGCAATGCGTCCGGCCATAAGTTGGCCGCATGCCGAGGAACTAAATAAGGCAAGATCTGCCTTCCCTTCCTGCAGCAACTTCACAATCGATTGGGAGTGCCCTTCAATCATTCCGGAGTTCTCGGGCCGATCAAACAAATAGACCCGTTCCGCTCCCAAAGCAATAGCTCTCTTTGCCTGATCTTCACTGCCAAATAAAACGGCACACAGATGTTTTCCAAGCTGAGAACCGCCGCTGCACAATTCATCAGCGGTTTTAGAATCATCGGCAATGATCCAAACATTGTTAACGGTCACGAAATATTCACCTCTGCTTTAACTACTTCAATTCAGCAATAAGCTTTTTCACAAAATCATCTATAACCTCGTCAGATTCGCCTTCCAGAAGATCTAACCGCCGATCGACCTGTCCGGGTGCCAGCGTGCTGAGTATCCGGCCGGACGGTTCAACAGCAGCCAGACCTATCTCAGCTAATGTAAATTGAGTCAGCGGTTTTTTTCTGGCAGCAATGATATCTCTCATTCCCGCTATGCGCGGAGTATTTATTTCAGATGTCACAGACAGCACCGCTGGTAATGGAATCTCCAAAACCTGGATTTCATTTTCCAGCATACGCTCAACCACCGCCTTTTCTCCTTGAACCGTTATTTTGTTGACTGCATTGACAACAGGTATCCCCAACAACTCACCTAACTGATTGCCGGTTTCCTGCGCGTAGAGATCTGATGAGCCTGCTCCGCAAAGAATCAGATCAAAATCGCCCATTTTCATTATTGCGGCTTTCAGAATGGCAGCCGTCTGATAAGTGTCCGTTTCTGTCTGTTCATCCATCACCAGATACAAATCATCCAGACCCCTTGAAAGAATATCCTTTTTCAATTTCGGATTATCCAGATAACTTCCTCCAACCACCAGACCTGACAGTTTGCCGCCCACGGTTTCAATAATTTGTTTGCCCGCCTCGACGGCATTTAGATCATACTGGCCGAATTTCCATTCCGCCCGGCTGAGCGACAGCTGTCTATCTTTTGTAACAATAATATCCTGCTCCTCAGGAACCGCCTTACAGCATGAAATGATTCTCATTTTTCCACCTTCTAAATGACTCAGTCTTATGACGTATTCTAATCGGGAAATTGCAACCCATCGAACGCGATCTTCTAACAAACCGGACTTCGGCTTTATTCCTTTTGCGCGGTTTTAATAATGCCCTTTCGGCTGAGTTCCCGTATATGTTGCTCCGAATAGCCCAGCCGGTCCAAAATAGCTTCAGTATCCATTCCCCGCGCAGGCATTGGCCGCCAGACCTTGCCCGGATTTTTTTTGAACTTGGGAAATACATTCGGGCCCGTGCATTTTTTACCTTGAAGCGTTTCCCACTCGATCAGATCCTTACGAGCCAAACAATGAGGATGGTTTTCAATTTCTTCATAGCTCATCATTCTCATTGCGGCAATATCGTATTGGGCCAATTCCTTTTCGGCTTCATCGGCTGTTTTGTTCAAAAAATATTCATCCAGCTTTTCCTCCAGTTGCGGGCCCTTAGGGCTATCGAACCTAACACTGCCGGGCATATCTTCCGGATAATCTTTAGTCCCGATCAGATTTCCCATTCCGATCAGGTTAAACATTGCTTTGATTTGTTTGGCACCGACCAATTCCAAAGCAATGTATCGGCCTCCTTTGCACTTATAGACTCCGCAGCCTATCTGAATCGGATCTTTTCCTTTATTTGCACGTGGGTACGTTACTTTGTCATTAAAGTAATCCATCATGTAATACTGGCCCATACGCAGAATAATCTCATGCATAGCAACGTCTATGCTTTCCCCTTCGCCCGACTTCTGTGCACGGTAGAGAGCAGCTAAGGAGGCTCCAAGTACCATGAGCGCTGTGAAGTAATCCGCGGCATATGGAAAAGCCGGCGTGGGCTGCTCTTTTGTTCCGTTTTGCATCAGATAGCCGCTGAATGCCTGTGTTGTAAGATCATAGGCAGGCAGATTTACAGTGTTTTCATCGCCATCCAATCCCCAACCTGTTACGTGGGCAATAACCAAAGATTTATTGTGCTTCCACAGCAGCTCATCGGTAATGCCATGTCTTGCGAATGACGGGCCTTTACTTGATTCAACAAGGATGTCCGTCGATTCCATCAGTTTCAGGAAGGTTTCCTTTCCTTCGTCCGAAAAGATATTGATGGACAGGCTGTGCTCGTTTCGGCGGTCCAATTCCGCATAATTACGTTCTACTCTTAATGAGTCATCGTGTTTTACATGTTCAATCCAGGTAACATCTGCTCCCCATTCAGCCATCATCTGCGGGCCGAATGCTCCGGCTACTTCCATCGCGGAAAATACAACTTTCAATCCTTGCAGCGGACCGAATATCGGCATATCTGAATGATCTATCATTGTTCTTGTCTCCAGCCTTTCATGAAATTTTAGAAAGCTGCTTCCTCAAACTTTAATTTACCGATACTTTTTAAGCGTTGCTTTAGCAGCCGTAAGAATCTGCATTTCGTCGGTTCCTCCGGACACTCTGTCTACGCGAATGTCCCGCCAAAAACGGCTGATACGATGATTACCGGCGATGCCGATGCCACCCAGAACCTGCATGGCGGCATCGACGACTTCAAAACCGGCATTGGCACAATAATACTTGCACATCGCTGCGTCTCCCGAGTCCATGATTTCATTATCATACTTCCACGCTGCCTCATATAACAGGTTCCGCATATTATGAATCTTTATCGCCATATGAGCAAATTTCTCTTCATTTAACTGGAACCTCCCAATCTTCCGGCCGAATTGTTCTCTTTGATTCGCGTACTTAGCCGCGTCCTCAAAAGCACACAGGGCGATTCCATAATCGCAGCATCCGACTAAAAATCTTTCAAAATCAAATTCTTCGGCAACTCGCTGCATGCCGTTTCCTTCTTTTCCAAACATATCCTTTTCATCTAATGCAACATTATCAAAGTATATCTCACAACAACTATCCATTCTTTGACCCAGTTTAGATAGCTTCTCTATTTTTATGCCTGATTTTTTCATATCCACGAACCATTCGGTTAAATTACCGTTTTCAGAGTCTTTTGCCATTACAACCAAATAGGGGGCTCCTGCTCCGCTTGTAATAAAAGTCTTATGGCCATTCAGATAAACCTTTCCATCTTTTCGGGTATATGCAGTCTGAAGCCCCCCTACGTCTGAACCCGCTCCTGGTTCGGTAATCGCTGAATTCCACATTTGTTTGCCGCTGCCGCGCAGTGCCATTATTTTATCAATCTGTTCTTCTGTTCCTTCACGCAGAACTGTATTAAATCCGGTCAGCTGATAGAGGACATAAGTGGGTACACCTAACCTCCCCAGTTCTTCCCAAGCAGCCGTCACAGTCATCAGACCCGCTTCAAGGCCCCCGTATTCTTCAGGCAATAAAAGACTATCAATGCCTATATTGGCAAGCTCTTTTACAAATCTTTCCGGATAGCGACTGTTGGCATCGCATTCCTCAAAATATTTTCCCCAGTTTTCCCTGCCCATTAATTCCCGAATTCTTGATATTAACAATTCCTGCTCGTCCGTCAGCCTAAAATCCATCATTCAGCCTCCCAAAAATTTCTTAAGTGCCAGCCAATCCAATTTCTAAACCGGTACAGACTAAACCTTTCCAAATCTCGCCTCCCATCGCTTGAATCCTGATTTGCCGGCTCATCCCTTTCTGTTCCTAATCTAAAAAAGCATTCACAGCTATACATGCAAAAATCATGCCAGATTCTCCATATCAAAAAAGCAGTGCTGCTATCCGAAATAGGCCCTATCATCCACCTCGCCAATACAGAGTCAGTTCAACAAAACGGCATCACTTAAAAGAGTCTGTAAAATATTTTTGACAAGTACAATGATTTTGTTGGGTAAGAGATTTTGAAGTAAACCGTTTCCAAGAAACAACGTAAAAGTTTTTTGACAAATATATTTCCTCATCATTGCCGTTCCGTTAAATCCAAGGGGCCTTGCGAAAATATTTATCCTTTAGACACGGCTTTTACCTCTGATGGGCAGAAAAACAGATTGACCTCATACTATTCACATTTTGTCATTAAGCCGCTTAATTTGATTGAATATGAATCATTGTATTAAAAATCACTCCTTTTTTAAAAAACTTGATGTACCCTTAAAAAGGTTATGATGAACTAGGATTATATCTTCATAAAAACAGCCAATCTTTTATTTAGGTAAAGCCGCATTTCTAATTATTAATTAATAGGCATTCAGCCAAGTCCTGCCTTTTTAAGTCCATACACCTATTGCAGCACAGAAACTTTAACTGAACTCTTATTGCCTGACCGTATTCAGATGATTGATTCATCCATTAACCGCGCATGATTTTATCTCAAAAACCGGCAACTTTGTTCCTGACTAATGAATTTTGGGAGGTAGTACAAAATGACTCCAACCGACTTATCCAAATCTCCAAAGAATCTAAGAAGAATTAAAAAGAGCTGCGGAGACATAAGCGATAAATACCAATTAATTATCAATTCTTTGAACAGGCTAAAGGACTGTTACTTTTCAATCGTTGATAGAACAGGAAAGATTATCTTTATATCAAAAGAATTCGAAGATATTGATGGTTATAAAGTCGATGATATATTGGGAAGAAATGTACTGGATGTTTACAAGTTAAATGAACAGACCAGCGTACACATGAAAACAATCAAAGAAAAAAAAACAATGGAAAATACCCTTTTCAGATATACTTCTGCCGACGGTCAGATAATTGAACTTGTCATGGACATCTATCCAATTTATTCAGAAGGAGAAATCATCGGTTCATTTGCTGTGAGTCATGATACGAGCAAAATGAAAACGCTTACCGATAAGCTTTTTCAACTGCAAAAAACTTTTTATCAACAATTACAGAAAATCAACAATAACGGGACCCGGTTTTGTTTTGACGACATCATCGGTCCGGGAGAGGGCATGAAAAATGTCATTGCAACTGCCCAAAAAATGGCCTGTTCGGAGTCGCGGATCATGATTTTAGGAGAAACAGGAACAGGAAAAGAACTGTTCGCTCAAAGTATCCATAATTACAGTTCAAGAGCCAAAGGACCCTTTATAGCAGTAAACTGCTCAGCAATCCCGGAGACTTTATTGGAAAGTACTCTATTCGGGACAAGCAAAGGAGCATTCACCGGTGCGGTGGATAAAGCCGGTTTGTTCGAAGAAGCAAAAAACGGAACACTTTTTTTGGATGAAATTAATTCTATGGGAATAGTTTTTCAAACAAAGCTATTGAGGGCGCTGGAGACGAATAGTATCCGACGCGTGGGCAGCAACAAAGAAGTTCCCATAAACGCACGAATTATCAGCGCAATGAATATCGAACCCGAGGAGGCTGTAGAAACAGGAAAACTAAGAAGTGATTTTTATTACAGGCTTGCTGTTGTTACTTTAGAATGCCCCTCCCTGCGAAACAGAAAAGAAGATATCATCCCTCTATCCAAATATTTCATTAACAAATATAATAAAATTCTAGGGAGAAAAATTCGGGGTGTATCCGAAGAAGTTGAACAAGTATTGCAAAATTATGATTGGCCAGGTAATGTTCGTGAGTTGAGCCATTGTATCGAACATGCAATGAATATGGTTGATCCCGCCGATTATGTTCTGAGCAAACATCATCTGCCCGTTTTTCTCCAAAAAAAGGGAAACCATGCCAGTTTCACTCTATCCATTAGCGCGTCAGAAGTAGACGATTATAAACAAGTCATGCTGCATATTGAAAAAAACCTATTGACACAGGCTTTGAAAGAAAGTAAGGGAAATATTAATCAGGCAGCTAAAAAGCTGAACCTATCCAGACAATGTTTATTTTATAAGTTAAAACGGCTAAATATTAATATCCAGCATGAAACTCATATTGCATGAGTCCAGAACGATCCATCTGCAAGATAGACCGGCCGGTTCGCAGCTAGCAAACCGGCCGGTTTTATTTGTACATCGCCATCCCCTTCATAATACTGCTCATTTTTTTTACACGGTATTACATTTTCTCCTGCGAACGCCGCATAACGCCTCTATAAATTTTTTTACTTGTTCATTCGTTTTGACAGCAATAGACTTGCGATTACCATTATCCCATGAGTCCAGATCAGAAAATAGTGCCGTTTTACGCCAAAGAGCGGCACTTTGAACATATGAAGCAGCTCCTATTTGGCACAAATCTTGCAGAGAATATCTTGATAGAAATAAATGATAGTCTGATATACCTGATATCAAGATCAGAGAAGAGGCGAAGAAGCTCAAACCCGTTGCTGACGGCAAGTCCAGAGTTCTATGAGAGGAGGAATCAGGAAAACTTCGCAGCAATCTGAAAGTGTTGTCTTTAAACAGTTCTACTGTTTTGTCGGATTTGACCACTTAGGAAGTTTTAACCGACAGACCAAGGCAAAAAAAGCTGATTAGAAAAGGAGAGGGGATTTAAGAATTTTAAAATGGGAAGAAAATGTTTTGAACACAAGCAGAAAATAAAGGTGGGAAAAATATTATGAAAATCAGTAAAACGAAGTATTTCGCAAGATTGGTAGTACTTGGGTTTGCTAACCCTGTAATGTATGTGCTGCCCTACTTATATTACACATGGGGCAATCAAATGCTTGGCAGATACCACGCCAGCTTAACAACATTGGCCGGGTTAGTCGGTATATATGGAATTATAGCTTTAATTACGTATGCGCCATCCGGTATTTTAGTTGATATTTTTGGAGCATGGAAATTGTCGATTTTCTCATATATCACTACGACCGCGCTCGTTCTAGTAAGTGCATTTGTAACTGATATTAATGTATTAAAAATCGTTTATATTGCATTGGGATTTACTACAATTTTAACATTCTGGTCACCATGGATTACTTCAACAGCAAGAGCCGGCGGTATAGAAAATCAAACGAAGTCTTTTGGATTTACCTATACATTCGTAGGACTCGGCGGAATTATTGTAAACACGATACTTGTAAAAATCATTGGTAATACAAGCAGCGGAATTAAACCCGGGTTAATTGTGTTGGCAATCATTACAGCTATAATAGGCGTTCTATATATGCTCTTATTTAAAGATATTGATAATATAGAGGGCGAAAATGATGACAGTTCAAAATTCAAATTCTCAATGGTAACACAGGCGATAAAAATACCTGGATTATGGTATGCAGGACTTGTTGTCTTTGCTTTCTATGCACTGCTTACAACAACAAGTGTATTTAACCAATTATTAACAAACTCTTACGGAATGACTAATGAACAAGCATCGTTTATTGCCGTATTCCGTACAAATGGACTTGGTTTAATAGCGGGTCCGGCATTAGTATTTGTTGTATCTAGATTTAAATCCACAGCTAAAACATTACTATCAACTGCGATTGTTGAAGTAGTATTTGTTGCGGCAATTATGCTTTTACCAAAAAGTCCATCTCAGGTTATTTCAGCTATGGTTATCGTATTGGCGATAGCATTCTTGCAGCTTGGTGCTCGTTCAATTTATTTTGGCCAAATTGGTGAAGCAGGAATCCCTGATCGAATTTTAGGTACAGCTTCCGGGATAATTTCATTAATTGCATACTCTTCGGATATATATATGCCTCAACTAGTAGCGGGAATGATTACAGATAAAGCTGGAAAAATAATGACTTCTGGTTATAACACAGTTTACATGCTTCAGTTTGGATTATTAGCAATGGTAGTTGTATTTAGTTTACTTGTTTGGAGAGAATCTAAAAAAAATAAAGCTATACTTGGATAGTGTCAAAGTTGCCATCATAATGGACATTCTAATTTTTAATTGAATTTGCATGACAAATTTCTCTAAAAAGGTTAAGAATGTCCTTTTTTTATTATTGCTGCCGGATCTTGCTTGTTCCTTGCATTTAGAGAAAACCGGCTCTGAATGATGATGAAAAAAGAATGTCAAAAAAAATATAAAAAATTTCACAGCCGTCTAATGAAAGATAAAAATGATCAGAAAGCAGGGTGCCAACTCATGAAACAAACCAAAATTCTGGTTGAAAAAAATGTACCATGCAAAATGAGAGATGGCGTTGTTCTTTATGCAGATATTTATCGGCCTGATAAAGAAGGCAAATTTCCAATTTTGTTAACGAGACATCCTTATGGAAAGGATTTGCCGCTTTATTCCTATCGTTATCTCGATACAAATCGGCTTGTGGAAAATGGATTTGTTGTCATTAATCAGGACGTGAGGGGGCGTTTCCATTCGGAAGGAGAGTTCTATCCGTGGAAATATGAAGCAAATGATGGATATGATACAGTGGAATGGGCAGCATCCTTGCCGTATTCAACAGGAAAAATCGGTATGTTTGGCATGTCGTATTATGGCTATACGCAACTGTTGGCAGCCATCAAGAAACCTCCCCATTTGGCTGCTATTTTTCCTGCGATGACGTTGAATGAACAAAGAAATGATTTTGTCTATCATAATGGGGTTTTTCAAACCGGCGGGTTCGAAACATGGACACTTGAATCGATCGTTGCCGATTTACTGAGAAGAAAGATAAAGGACCCGACAGAAAAAAAAGAGGCTATACGAAAGCTTGCCGACAACCTTAATAAAATGGAGGAATTATACCATTTTATTCCCTATAATGAATGGCCTCCATTAAAGGAGCTGAATGTCGCCGACTATTACTTTGATCAAATATCCCATGCTCCGGAGGATGAAGATTACTGGAAAGAAGCAAACATTGCTGATAAGTACATGGATTTGCAGATACCAGCCTTTCATTTAAGCGGATGGTATGATTGCTTTACCGGTCCGACATTAATGAATTATGAAGAAATGAAAAAAACAGGACAACCGCAAAAACTGATTGTAGGGCCATGGGGGCATGGCTATTTTGCCTCTGTGCAGGGAGAGTGTTCCTATGGCGTCCATGCTTCCGGGGACTGGATTGACTTGGAAGAGGACATCACTGACCTCCATATTCGCTGGTTTAACCATTGGCTAAAAGGAACCGATAATGGTATCGAGACGGAAGCTCCTGTAAAAATTTTTATTATGGGGATCAACAAGTGGCGGAATGAAATGGAATGGCCTCTTAAAAGAACTCAATACACCAATATTTATTTGCACAGCAGCGGGAAGGCAAATACAAGAACAGGGAATGGGAGTCTTTCAATGAATTTCCCTGAAGCTGAAATGTCGGATACTTTTATTTATGATCCTGAAAACCCGGTGCCGTCAAAGGGTGGGGGTACGCTATTTATTGGAGTGCAAACAGCGGGTCCGCTTGATCAAGGTCGGATAGAAGACAGAGAAGATGTGCTTGTTTATACGACGGAGCCGCTAACTGAAGCAATGGAAGTGACAGGACCGATAAAGGTAAAATTGTGGGCTTTAACGGATGCGAAAGATACAGATTTCACTGCCAAGCTGGTAGATACGTATCCGGAGGGAAGAGCGATCATTTTAACACAAGGCATTACTAACGCAAAATATCGCAATGGCAATCAGCCTGAAAAGGAATTGAACGGGGAAATCGTTGAATATGAAATCGACCTCTGGGCAACAAGCAATGTTTTTATGCCCGGGCATCGGATTACGCTGGAAATTTCCTCGAGCTGTTTTCCTCAATATGCGCCAAATCCGAATACGGGGAAATCACTGATTGATAGTAAGAAAGCAGTAAAAGCGCAGCAGGTTATTTTCCACAATGAAAAATATCCGTCTCATATGATATTGCCTATGATTTCAAATAACTAAACAGTCAAAAGTTCCAAGTACCTATGAAATCAGTAATTCATCGTCTGATGCCGGCATTTCCTGCTTCTCTTAAATTATTTAAACGCGGGTTTCGTCGGACAATTGTTCGGCGCTAATAGGCCACCACCGTTGCTGCCGAGCATAGAGTCGGATGATCGCTTCCAGAGCTGATGTCCGGCCGGTACTGGCCAGAATCGCCTGTTGCTCCCCCATCATGACGAGCACAGAGGAGGATACTGAGACTAAGGATACCAGTTATCGTCAATTTTTCCAAAAAATATTTTAAAAGGGCAATATAAGATTATTAATGTAGATGCACTCTTGACTGGGATTAAGTGAAAGAGGTAACAAACCTTTGAATGCGTATAGATCACTTATATGTCCTTTCTCAAATGTGTATATTCGGGCGTAAATGAACCCGCAATATTCTGCTTAAAATAAAACTAAGATCATTCAGATTTATGCTGTTTATAATAGGCTATTCCCGTCGTCTATACCTTATTCCATCAGCACTCCGATGCCTGTCCAATGGATTGCTTCTTCGGCTATGGCTGCACAAAGAGAGGTGTAACGAATGGGCAGGCTTCGTGGAATTATTTTCATCATCGCTGCAGCCGATTTATTTGGTATTATGCCAGTATGGGTCAAACTAGCATATACAACTGGATTGACTGTCTTTGGGGTTGTTTTTCTGCGTTCGGGTATTGCTGCAGCGATACTAGGAATATTACTCTTCTGCCGCAAGATTGATTTTCATATCGGGAAGCCGCAATTAGATCCATTGCTGTTATTGAGTACATTAGGTTATACAGCTACTATTTTCACTTTGTACTTATCTTATAAATATATTAGTGCTGGTGTCGCCACTTCGTTGCATTATCTGTATCCCGTCCTGGTGATGCTGCTCGGTTATTTAATGTATCGTA
Source organism: Sporolactobacillus sp. KGMB 08714 (assembly GCF_036598985.1). Classification (NCBI taxonomy): domain Bacteria; kingdom Bacillati; phylum Bacillota; class Bacilli; order Caryophanales; family Sporolactobacillaceae; genus Sporolactobacillus; species Sporolactobacillus sp. KGMB 08714. Next base: position 80,772 of record NZ_JAUUBW010000045.1, on the reverse strand, counting down.
AAAAGAGACCACAGGTTTATAAATGTTGTGCTCTCCTGATGTCTCTGATCGGTATCTATTTGATCGCTGATCGGGGAGGAGGGGATTTTTCTCTTAAAGGTGTTGGACTAGCTATAAGTTCTGCTGCTTTTTTTGCGATTTATGTGCTGTCCATTAATTACCCTCAGCTAAAAAAATGGGACAGCCTGATGCTTGCCTTTTATGACTGCTTGATGACAACGATTATTTCCCTTGCAGTACTTGTGGTTCAAGCGAAATGGCCGCCGAAGATTACACTGAAAGGTTTGTACTATACAGGATTGATAAGCTTTTTCTGTACTGTTCTGGCATTGCTTGTCTTTATAGAAGGCGTGAAAATAATCGGATCAGTTAGTGCATCCATCCTCAGTACCCTGGAACCGGTGGTTAGCCTTGTATCAGGTATCATTGTTTTACATGAACCGATAACCTGGTACACATCTCTTGGGTGCATATTGATTATCACCTCCGTCATTCTGATTGCTATTTCAGACCTGAAAAGGGGTGCTGCCGGCTGAGAAAGGATAAAATCAACTTCAAAAGAAATCTGGATTTCAGTGGTAACTTTAAAGAAGGCTGACTCAAAAGCCCTTTAAAAGAAAAGAAGCGGAGAGAAATCAATAAAAAAATTTCTCTCCGCTTCTTTTTAGTGTGAAGATGCCCACCTTCTCCTTGCAGAAAGTCCATTCGGACCTTATTCAGAAGGTTATGGGCCAGCGCAACAAGCTGAATTCAGTCGAGACTTTTTCAAAATGAAAGGGGATTTCTATTCTGTTTCAAGTTGCCTAAGACGGGTGCAACTTCCCGCTCTCATCGCCGGTATTTGACTCTGCCTGCTTCCGAAGTGAAGGGCATGCCTTGCTTTCCCTTCACTTCTTTTTCCAAGAAAGGAAAAGACGAGAGGGGAAACGCTCCTTCTCGCCTTTCATTTGAGGCACCCTTTGGGGACATCCTCTTTCTATTGATTTGGCCATTTGTTTTTTCTGCATTTCCAATACTGAAAAGGAGCTATAGATTAAATCTCTGCATTTCCACACCGAAAAATTTTTTAAATAATATTTCACATTTTGTTTTGTTCACGTCAATGGACGGGCAGAGACTCCTCGACACTCTCGCTAAAAATCGTCATTGCCCGGTCGATTTGATCTTTTTCCACAATCAGCGGGGGAATGAAACGGATGACATTCTTGCTGACACCGCAGGTTAGCAGAATCAGCCCTTTTTCCAATGCCTTTTTCTGTATGCACGCAACGATTGCGGCATCCGGGCGGCCCTGTCCGTCAACAAATTCGGCGCCGATCATCAGGCCGAGCCCTCTGACTTCCATAATTTCATCGTGCCGCTCTTTCAGCGATTCCAGTCTCTTCTTAAAATAGCCGCCGATCTCCGCGGCATGATCGGCAAGACCGTTCTCAAGAAGTTCAAACACCGCCACGCCGGCGGCACAGGCTACCGGATTGCCTCCGAACGTTCCGCCATGTGTTCCCGCCGGCCATCTGTCCATGAGAGATCGCCTGGCAACCACCGCACTGAGCGGAAACCCGTTGGCAATCGCCTTAGCGAGAGTCATGATGTCCGGCTTAACATCAAAGTGTTCATAGGCAAAGATTTTGCCGGTCCGCCCGAACCCCGTTTGTACCTCGTCGAAAGCAAGCAGTATACCGTGCTCATCGCAGATTTTGCGCAAGGCCTGAAGAAACGGCTTCGGCGGTACAATATACCCGCCTTCACCTTGAACCGGTTCGAGAATCATACAGGCCACCTGTTCCGGCTCGATCAGATCGTGGAAAATCTCATCCAGCTGGGCCAGGCAGCGCGCCACTTCCTGTTCCTCGGTCAGCCCGCTGCGGATCGCGTATGGGTATTCTGCATAGTAGACGCTCGGGAGCAGGCCTTCATAGTTGCGGCGATAGCGGGCATTCGAAGCCGTCAGCGTCGTCATTGCCAGCGTCCGGCCATGGAAGCTGCGCTTGAATGAAATAATGCCCGGCCGGCGCGTCACCTGTTTTGCCAGTTTAATAGCCCCCTCGTTGGCTTCGGCACCGCTGTTCGAAAAATAGATTTTATAATCGCCGCCAACATGCCCCAGTATCTTTTCCGCCAGTTCAATATAGGAAGGATAGTAAACGACATTATGGCCGCCATGAATCAGTTTATCCATCTGCTCCTTGGCCTTCTTTACGACAAAGGGATGGTTGTGCCCGCAGTTCACAACCGCTACGCCGCTGGCAAAGTCCAGATATTTCCGGCCCGTCTCATCCCATACGTAGGCGCCCTCGCCTCTGATAATGCCGAGATGTGTTGCACGATCCGCGACAGGCGGGAACAGATCCAGTGATTTTTCATACAAACTTTTCTCCGCCATTGTTCTCATGACCTCCTTTTTCTTAAAATGAACTCGGATACAGAGCTGCTCTGCAGCAGATACGTTATTATATAATGCGTTCAGGCATCTTATTATTGAATTTCGGCTCCCGCTTTTTTAACGGCCGGACAAATGCACCGATTTTTACGATCGGACGGTCCGAAATCAGCTCGGACAGGCGGCTGTTCAGGTAAAACCTTCTGCCGTATTATCGGCGCAGACACATGAGACATCTCCCGAAAATGGCCGGCGCAGCGGCCCGGACATAAATTTTTATAATATTTTTTCGAGAAAATCCCTCGCCCGCTCTGTTTTCGGTGCACTGAAGAATTGGCCGGGCGGGGCGCTTTCCAGGATCTGTCCGTCGTCCATAAAGGCAATCTTATCGGCGACCATTTTGGCAAAGCCCATTTCATGAGTCACAATAAGCATCGTCATTCCCGTATCCGCCAGCGACTGAATGACGTCCAGCACTTCCTTGACCATTTCCGGGTCAAGAGCGGACGTCGGTTCGTCAAATAACATGTAGTCGGGTTCCATGGCGAGTGCCCTGGCAATCGCGACACGCTGCTGCTGACCGCCCGACAGTCTGCTTGGATACTCCGCTGCCTTCTCCGACAGGCCGACTTTTTCCAATAATTCCGCGGCCCGTCCCTCAGCCTTATCCCTGGACAGCCCCTTGACCTTCATCGGCGCATAAATCAGGTTTTCGAGGACGGTTTTATGCGGAAAAAGATAGAAGTGCTGAAAAACCATGCCGACTTTTTCACGGACTTTAACGACCTGTTTCGGGCGCAGCGAAGTCATCTCCTGTCCGTCAATCTCTACCCGTCCTTTGGTCGGCTTCTCAAGAAAATTGATACAGCGCAAAAAAGTAGATTTGCCGGATCCGGAAGGCCCGATGATCACGACAACTTCTCCCTCTCTGACCTCGAGAGAAACATCTTTTAAAACGTGCAGCTCTCCAAAATTTTTAAAAATATGTTCGGTTTTAATCACTGCGGCGCATCCTCCTTTCGAGCCGGCCTCCGAGATGAGTCAGAATCAGGACGATCACATAGTACATCACAAGTGAGACAAGCATCGGCGGAAAATATAGATAGTATTGTGCCGCCACGATCTGGGAACGGCGCATCATGTCGGTGACCGAGATTGTCGAGACAATGGCCGAATCCTTAGTCAGCGTAATAAATTCATTCATCATTGCCGGCAGAATGTTCTTGATGGCCTGCGGCAGGATGATATCTTTCATTGCCGGCCAATAGGAAACGCCCAGTGCTTCGGATGCTTCAAACTGGCCTTTGTCAACCGCATTGATGCCGGAGCGGATAATTTCCGACATATAGGCGGCGGAGTTCAGTCCGAACGTCAGCACCGCACACGTCAGCGGATTGACATCCCCCATCTGAAACAGCTGCGGGATGCCGAAATAGGCGATCGCCAGCTGCAGAATCAGCGGCGTCCCGCGGAAAACGGATGTGTAAGCCCGGGCCAGTCCGCTCAGCACTTTAATGTTTCCGATCTTGCACAATGAGAGCAGAATTCCGCCGACAAAGCCAAGGATCGAGGCGCCGAGCGCGATGCCCAGCGATACCCAGACACCGTTGATGATATATGGAATTGAAGGGGCAATCGTCTTAAATCCCCCGATTAATTCGTTCAGCATTGCCCTGTTTTTCCCCTCTTCCGATCAGTAAATAATGAGCCGGTTATTGATTTTTGATCCATTGATTAACCAGCTGCTGGGTCTTTCCGTTCTTATTCATCTTGTCCAGAACTTTGTCAAACTCCGCTTTCAGCTTGCTGTCTTTAGGAAAGGCGACGCTGATCGGATCGGCCTGGGATTTCCCGTTAACGAGCGCTTTAAACTGATGCAGGCTTTTGTCTTTGTTCGTATAGCCGTATGCAACGGAGCTGACAGTAATAATCGCGTCCAGTTTTCCCGCTTTCATCGCTTCGGCCATGTCGTTCAGCTTATCCCATCTCTGAATGTTCATCGGAATCGTCTTGTTCAGCTTGACAGCCAGTGTTTCCTGCGTTGTTCCGAGCTGAACGCCGACTTTTTTCCCTTTCAGATCATTGACACTGTTAATCTTTGCTCCCTTTTTGGATAGAACAACCTGATAGTCGTTAAAGTATGGTTTGGTGAATTCCACCTGTTTTTCTCTGTCCGGGGTGTCAACCATTCCGGCCATGACAAAATCAACCTGTTTGCTGTTCAGTGCGGCAATAAGCCCGTTGAAGTCCTGGTTTTTGATCTGCAGATTGTAGCCCAGCTGACTGGCAATATATTTCGCCATATCAATATCGAATCCGACTATTTTATTGCCGTCTGCCGTATTCACGGACTCAAACGGCGGATAATCCGCGCTGGTCCCCATAACAATGGTTTTCTTGGCCTGTCCGCCGCTGCTGCCTGCGCTGCTGCACGCAGTCAGCACGATCAGAAGACAGGCAATCATGATTAATCCGGTTTTTTTGAACATAAATAATCGCCTCTTTTTTATTTTTTGCTTGCAGGTAGGAAACAGACCGGGAAGAAATCCGGCTTCAGGTTCCGCTCGTTCCAGAAAGGACGCCCTCCGTCATTCCCCTGATCAAACGGGGAAGCACGCCGAAGGAGTACGGCTTGTACACGCGTTCCATCCACGTGTGCGCCTTCTTGCCGTAAACGCCCATATCGACAACCGGTATATTAAGCCGCCGTATGCGGTCGGTCGGAATGCTGTACATTCGCCCCCATCCCGGAAAGTTTTCGATGATCTCATTTGTTTCTTCCTCCGTCTCATTCATGGCTAGATAACTGCTGTCCGCCAGATACGGGAAAAATCTTTTTTTGGCAAACAGTTCCCCCGTTTTCTTACCGGTTTTTACCAACATCCGGTCAAGCAGGTCATCGCAGCGCCGTTCCGCATCGATCTCTGCGCGCAGATAATTGTGCGGACAGTAAGGGGGCGCGAAAAAAACAATCACTTTCGGACGATAGTCTTTCGCCGCTGCTTCGAGTGCTTCAATGATTCGGTAACTGATCCGGCGAAAATCCTCGGACGGATGAATCTGAACCGTTTTCTCCGTCACTTCTTCAACATCCACACCCGTTGTCCTTGCTTCTTCAGCGAACGCTTCATAGGTCATTACAAGGGTCGACCAGTCCGGCGGATCTGCCTTCAAACCGCAATTACCCGAGAACTTAGTGTATTGTTTTTTCAAAAAAACTTCAAGGTCTTGACAAGCGGCTTGCGCCGCACTTTCCAGCTGCCTCAGTACATCTTCCGGGGAACGCTCGTAAAGAAAATAATTAAAATAGAGATAGGCGGCTCCTGCCGTCTGGACATTATAGAACGGCTTGCTGTCCCGTTGATAGAGACAGGACGGCGGCAAAATCACTTCGCCCGGAATTTTCTCCGCGGCATCCATGTTGTTGTTCAGTGCCGTATTAATTCTGCCGGCAATCCAGGTCGGATCAATGCCGGAAAACGTTTCTCCGACATGGGCCTCCCTGCCCCGTATGTAAAAGCAGCCAAGCAGCTTGCCCGCAGAACCGGTATAGACATAGCGGTGCGGATCGCCCTTATAAAGCGGACTGACAAAATCTCCGTTAATCGCCAGCAAGTAGGTCAGATGCCTTTCCCTTCTCAGCCGGATCAATTCTTCCACCGCCTCGATGACGCCTTTATGATCATTTTCTTCGACAGGGTTGAACATGACGAGCAAATTGCCCGAAAGCTCGCCGCGATGGTCCGAGTAGTAAAGCAGGTTGCTCAGATGAACGGCATCGCCGCTCTTCATATCGAGGGCGCCCCGGCCGAAAAGCCAGTCTCCCGAAACGGCATCTGCCTTTGTATCGGCGTCTTTATCATAGTTTTTGAAAAATGTCTGCAAATAATCCGGATCGAGCGCAAAGGACTCGATCCCGCCAAAGTCGGAAGTGCCGACGGTGTCTGTATGGCCGTGGTAAATTACGGTTTTATCTGTCGGCACTCCGCTCTCAAGCAAAGCAAAAACATTTTTCCTGCCCAGTTTATCCCCCTTCAGGCGCTGTGTCCAGACCAGATCCGGATGATTTTTAAAAAAAGGAAAGGAGCGGATGATCGCCTCCAGCCGGGCGGCAATATCCACTTCTCCATGTGTACCATTGACGCTTCTGATACGGACCAGGTCGCGCGTGATCTTCTCGGCCTGCTGTTCGAACGGCAGATCTTTAATTTGTCGATACATGAATATCCCTTCTTTCAATCCTCTCAGTCATCCAGATCATCTCTCTGAAGGACGAGCGACGAACAATGAATCCCGCCGCCCATTTTGTTAATTTCGTCAACCGGCACGGCGATGACTTCGATTCCGGCCTTTCCGAGCGCCTCAATGGTCCGCTGACCGAGCGAAGTAAACAGCACTTTACCAGGAGACAGGCAGAGACAGTTCGTCGTCATCGGCGGATCAAGCGGATCTGTATAAATCAGTTCAATACCGCGCTGCTGCAGCATCTGCAGGAACCAATGCGGCAGATTGTCCGGATCGACAAGCGCCTTGTTCACGTCGACCATATTGAAAACTTCATCAAGATGGATCATGCTTGACGGCAAATCAACGACGATCAGCTCCATCCCCTGCCAGGAAAGAATCGCGCGCAGCTGATCAATGCCCGCCTGATTGACGCGGATCGAGCGTCCGGCAACAGCGGTTTTCCTGTCCAGCACCATAAAGCTGCCGCCTTCGGCAAACCCTTCGCCCTGAATGGACGCGAGCACGGGCATGCCGATTTTAGCCGCTGTTTTAAGCGTCCCCCGCGTTTCCCCGTATCGGAATTTCAATGCGAACCGGGCCAGGATCAGCCCGCCCGGGATTACCATTCCGACATCGCGGGTGAACAGATTATTGGTCAGCAAATCGGCGTCTTCCTCCAGAGGAATAACATCCACCCCTTCTTTCTTCAGCACTGAAGTCATCCGGTCATGCTGCTCCTGCATTTTGGCAAGATCCAGCGGTTCTTTGCCAAGGCAATAGCTGACCACGTTGCCCCGATCGTCCCGCAGAATTCTCGCATGGACGGCAGGCTCATACTCGGCTTTATTCAGCGCAAGCATTTCGTCTCCCGGCCGATGAACAAAAACTTTTCTGACTTTGCCGACCGCATTGCTGTTTCCCCAGCCACCGCCCCAGTAGGTTTCGAGCAGCGATCGATCCGCAAAGGGGCGCCGAATCATGTTTTCATCCAGAAATTTATGCAATACCGACAAACCGATCACTCCTTCTCATGAATGAACTACAGCCGAGTTAACAAGTAGTGGAATAAAAATTAACATTATATACTCTTATCATAATATAAAATCAAAACAGAAAACATATAAATTTTGTGATGATATATATTCAATATTTTAACACTATTTCGAATAAGATACTGCATCTTTTTCTAACCGCTTTGTGCCGTTACATTCTGTGTCTTTGCAAAACCGATTGAGCAGATGTCAGACATTCCGTCTGAACAAAATAATCATGTCAATTTATCTGACAATTCGTTTGACGTTTCGCTCCCTGTCGTATATTATTATCCCTGTAAACTTCATCCTTTCTGTTTTCGTATATCCTTAATCATACGGTTTAAGGGTCTCTACCGAGGAACCGTAAATTCACGGCTACAAAAAATATGCGCGCATATTTTTTGTAGCCCTTTTTTTCAATTTGCCGAGCAATATTATTGCACGGCTTTGCAAAGGCTGATTTAATAGAAGAGTAGTTTATAAACCAAATAGTTTAAAAACAGGAGGGATCCCCATGAGTCCATTCACTTTACCGGAACTGGATTACGCTTTCGATGCTCTTGAACCTTATATTGACGCGGAAACGATGCGTATTCATCACGGCAAGCACCATCAGACGTACGTCAACAACCTGAACGCCGCACTTGAAGGCTATCCCGATCTGAACGGCAAATCTCTGATCGGCTTACTGACGGACCTCGGAGCTGTCCCTGAAAACATCCGGACAGCAGTACGCAATAACGGCGGCGGGCACTACAACCACAGTTTTTTTTGGAAAATACTGACCCCGGGCGGATCGGAAACGCCCGCAGGTGAGCTGAAAGAAGCCATCAACGGCCAATTCGGCAGTTTCGACGCATTCAGGGCACAGTTTTCGGCCGCAGCCGCGGGCCGCTTCGGCTCAGGCTGGGCATGGCTGGTCCTGGATCAAGGCAAGAACCTGAAGATCACAAGCACGCCGAACCAAGACAATCCGCTGACAGACGGAGAAATCCCGCTGCTCGGGCTTGATGTTTGGGAACACGCCTACTACCTGAAATACCAGAACAGAAGGCCGGAATACATTCAGAACTTCTTTAATGTAATCAACTGGGATCTTGTCGGAACAAATTACGCTAATGCACTGAATCAGGCAGTTTGATCAATTGAGGAAAAAAGCGCCGGCCGGCGCTTTTTTCCTTTCTATCGGGCGTGAAACATCACCGTGTCCAGGCCCCCGGCAGGCGAGCTGGGTCGAAACGGCAAAAGCAAGAAAACAAACACGAAATCCGCACAAACCGAATCAGAAATCAGATAGGCCGATCCGGTCCCGGTCCAACGCCGGGCGGCTGTATCCTTTCCTTTCCACATCCCGTATATGCAAAGAACGCTTCTCAAAAACGGGACAAAAGGCTGTTCTGTTTTTCATGCCGGGCTAATCCGAACGGCTGCTTTGTTTAGCGCTTCCCGCCGCTGAATCTGATCCGGAACCGGCAATGGGCCTCTCCGTCGGCACGGCACAGCATTCTGTCGGCACTTTCGGCTCCAAGCACACTTTTCATGAGACTCGTCTCGAACCTGCAGGCAAGCTTATACTGTTTCGCGACGGCAAGGATCGGGCAATTGTATTCGATCAGCTCAAAGGTTCCGTCGCCGATCCGGTGCAGCCGGCACATATACCCGTGCTCATTCTGCAGCCGCGCAAGCGCTTCGGCTTTGCCTTCATCGCTTTTCTCACGGCTGATCGCCGGTCGGTAGGCCTGATAAAGCCTGCCTTTTCTTTTTTCAAACAATTGCCGGACCGCTTTCTCGCCGTAAAGCTGTTCGATATCTTTCAAAAACTGAACGGCGATATGCTCATAGTTTTTTGGAAAAGATGTCTCAGCCTTTTCTGTAAGGGAAAAAAGCTGGACCGGTCTTCCAACCGGTCTTTTGAGATTCTCCGCCTGAATCAGTCCGCCGCCCTCAAGGGCACTCAAATGTTTTCTCACGCCCATTTCAGTCATATGAAGCAGCTTTGCCAGATCGCCGGCAGAAAGCGGTTGCTCTCTCTTCAGAATATCGAGAATTTTGTCTTTCGTTCCCTTCATCGATCCGGGATCTCCCTCCCGTCCTTCTATATTACCGTAGATCAGCCCTGCGGCTTGATTTTAGCAACATTTAGGTTTATAAAGTATAACGTAATGTTTTCCCGACTTGATGTCAAGGAGGCAGCCGTATGAATATGGGGCTGGGTATGATTCTGATCGAAATCTGTGATTACAATATATTGACAGCGGAGCATCTGAAAAAAATAGCCCGTCATCCGGAAGTAGCCGTGATGAGTTACGACTGCCTGAATCTATGCGGCATGTGCAGCCTTCGTCCCTTTGCCGTTGTGAACGGGCAAAGAGTATTTGCAGCATCCGTTGAAGACTGTCTGGCAAAAATTGAGCAAAGAGTGGAAGAGGAGTTAAAAAAACTGGCTTAAATCTTATGCCGGATTTTAGGTTTTTGGCAGCAGAAAGTCCGGCGGGACCGTTTATAAAAAGATCCCCCGCCGGACCCGGCCCACTCCCGATTACCTTGGTGCATGCAGAAATTTAACGCAGACCGGATCGGGCACGGCGAGCTTGGAACCCGTTGCAGCCAGCCGCCCGGTTTCCGGATCCCGCGTAAAGAGGACAAGACTGCCCGTATTCTGGTTGGCGGCTATCAGAAACCGCTCCGACGGATCAAGCGCGAAGTCGCGCGGCCATTCGCCTCCCGTTGAAACACGATCAAGCAAAGTCAGCGTTCCCGATTCCTTGTCTGCACCGAACAGAACGATACTGTTGTCGCCCCGATTCGAAACATAGACGAAGCGCCCGTCCGCCGGGATCCTGATGGCGCTTCCCTGATTGTGACCGCGAAAAGCGGCGGGCAGCGCACGGATCGTCTGAAGCACGGAGAAATGGCCGGATGCCGCATCAAAACGAAGCACGATCACTTCAGAACTGATTTCCGACATAACGTAGGCAAACGGGGCTTTCGGATGAAACGCAAGATGCCGCGGCCCTGTGCCCGGTTTAAAAGCCAGGACGTCCTGCCGGATCAGTTTTCCCTTTGCTTCCTGGTAAGTGGTCAGTGTATCTGTGCCCAGATCAATGGCAACGACAAATCGTCCATCCGGCGTGTAATCGGCAAAATGAACATGCGGTCCTTCCTGCCGCGAACGGTCCGCGCCGGAGCCTTGATGATGAACGACGTCCGAAGCCGGTCCGGCACCGCGGTTTTCGCCAATCGGGTATACAGCGACCGTTCCTTTGTGGTAATTGGCCGACAGTAGATGATGATTTTCCCGGTCCACGCCGACGTAGCACGGTGGCGCACCCTTGGAGATCTGTTCGTCCAGAATTTTCAGCCGTCCTTCCGGCGTGACCGCGAAGGCGGCGACACCGCCGGAGCCGTCCTTTTTAATGACCGAATAAAGCCTCCTGTCATCCTCACTGAACGTCAGATAGGTTGGATTGTCGAGTCTTGCCGCGAGTTCCGTCCGATCAAGCATCTGCCTGTCTGTATCGAGAATGAACGAATAAATGCCCTCGCTGTCCCCATTTGTATACGTTCCGGCGAAGCCTCTGTAAATGCTCATTTTCATCCCCCTCCCCTTATCCAAACAATTTAAAACGGTTTCTGATTCCGTACAACAGACTGCTGACCGCCAGCATCAGGCATGAGAAAAACACGGACGCGCTGAGCAGGATCAGCAGATAAAAATTAAAGCGGCCGATCCAGATCATCATCTGCCGGTGCAGGGACGGATCGAGAACGGCATTCAGCACGTTGGCAAGAACAACCAGCAGAAACATAGCTCCGGCTCCGCTTCTCGCCCCGCGGATATCTTCCGGACTGAGCGACATCCGCGAAGAGATGCAGACCGCTAGAAAAATGAACAGCCAGAAGGCCGGACGGGCCAAATTTTCAACGGTAAAAAAATTGCGGAAAACGTCCAGATCCGCGAACAGCAGGTCCCCCCATGTGCGCGGATCGACGAGAGAGAACGTCTGCGTTCCAGCAAAAAAATAGCGAACGATCAAATACGAACCGTTCGGCACAAGAAAACGGGCACTGGCAAAGATAGCCAGACCGCCGCTGATCAGCGGTGCCAGCCCGATAAACAGATTGCCGATATTCTGGTAGAGACTGCCCGGATTGTACGTGTGGGTCACGTAGCCGATCGTCCCGTCCGATCGGTTGGCCTGAAACAGTTTGATTCCGGTCACCCGGTGCCCGAAGAGCAGGCACATCGCTGCATGGCCCAGTTCATGGACCGGCGTGCCCAGCCAGGCCGTAAAATAGATGCCCTTCATTCCAAAAGTGCGGATTATCAGTCGATTGGACAGCCGCTCCAGATAGCCGAGAATAAACCCGCCAAGCACAAGCCCGCCGATAAGCGAAATAAATTCAGTTGTGCTGAGCCATAAAATCTGCAGAACGGTCCAAAACAGACCTGCATTGAACATTTTTAACGCAGGCCCAGCTGCTGCTTTTCAAGAAAAGGCTTCAGCGCTTTCCGGTATGGCAGTTCAAGACCTCCGGCGATCTGTCCGGTCCACGTTTCCTCACGTGTCCCGCCGGACCGCGTCTGATAGTAATGAGCGATTTTTTGATCATACGTCTTGAGGGAATCCGCCGAAGGTTTGGCATTGTAGTGATTCCGATGAAAAATAACATCGAGCGGCAGGCGCGGCTTCTGTTCCGGATCCTGATCCGGGTAGCCGACAGCCAGGCCGAAAATCGGATAGACATCCTGCGGCAGCTGCAGAATTTCAGCTGTCTTATTGATATCATTCTGGATGCTGCCGATATAGCAGATGCCGAGCCCCATCGATTCCGCAGCGACAGCCAGATTCTGCGCCGCAAAAGAAGCGTCGCCGAACGCGACGATCAGCCGCTGCGCCGTATCCAGGACGGATGTATCTTTTTTATAGCGCTCGCCGATCACTTTATTCCGGTACTGGTCCGCCAGAAAAACAAAAAAATAGCCATTATGTTCGACATAATCCGAATCGTAGGCGATCTTGCGCAACTGTTTTTTGATGCCCGGATCGTCGATCCCGATGATCGAGTAGGACTGGGTAAAACTTGATGTCGAGGCGGCCTGCGCGCTTTCCACCAGAAGCCTGACCTGGTCTTCCGTCAGCGCTTTATTTTTAAACTTGCGAATGGACCGGTGACTTAACAGCGTCTCAATGACGGCATTTGTTTCCACACCCGTGCATCTCCTTTGCAAACTCTGATATTTTCTGAACGGCGTCTGCATCGACATCCGTATTGATTCTTAAAACACCTTCCATTATATAATTTCAACCGTCTCTTCCGCCAGCGACGCGCCTGACCGCGGAGTGGATTTTTGTTTTTTTTCATAACGTGAAAATTCGGGCTTTCAAAATTAAAAAAGCAGGAGAACATTTTTCCAGTCCCCACTGCTTTTTGACGGAGCCGCCTTTTTTTATTTCGTCAGTTCTTCGGTCAGGACAGGAACAATCTGTTTCTTGCGCGATACGACGCCTTTCAGCGTCGCTGTATGGTTGACCAGCTTCACGTTGAAGGCGGTCTCGGCGGCAGCGGCGGCCTTGCCCAGTACCAGAGCTTCCGAGTCGCTCGTCAGGATATTTGTTACGGCCAGCAGGAACAGATCAAGATTTTTCGTATCGATTTCCTTGTTAATCGCCGTCTCAAGCTCCTTCCGGTGCGACAGAACATCATTCGTATCGACGACATTGACCTGGGCAATTTCCACCGAGTAATGGCCCATTTCGAACGGTTTGACATCGAGGCGGATCAGTTCTTCAGCCGTCTTGCCGCTGATATTCGTGCCGGCCTTGAGCATGTCGAGACCGTAGCTTTCCGCCTCAATGCCCGAAATTTTCTCAAGCTCGCGGGCTGCCTTTATATCTTCCTCCGTACAGGTCGGCGATTTGAAAAGAAGCGTGTCGGAAATAATCGACGACAGCATCAGGCCGGCAATCGTTTTCGGAACAGCCAGTCCGTTTTCTTTATATAATTTATTGAGGATCGTTGCCGTGCAGCCGACCGGTTCCGCCCGATAATAAAGCGGCGCTTTTGTTTCGAAATTCGCAATCCGGTGATGATCGACCACGGAGAGCACGTCGACTTTGCCAATGTCGTCCACGCTTTGCTGCCGTTCATTATGATCGACAAGATAAACCGCGGACGTCTCATCGGAAACGGTCCCGACAAGACGCGGCACTTCAACATGAAAGTAATTCAGGACGTATTCCGTTTCACCGTTCAGCTCGCCGAGGCGGACTGCTTCCACGTTCTCTCCCAGCTGCTTTTTCAGGTCAGCGAACGCAATCGCCGAGCAAATTGCATCCGTGTCCGGGCTCTTATGCCCGAATACCAGCACTTTTTCCATTTTTCTACCCCTTAATCATATTTATTTGGCTATTCACAGTCCGGATAACCCCGTTCATAGTCTCTTAACAAAAACATACCCTATGTGTCCGACAATTTCAATAGCCGCGTACCTTGACGATATGAAGGCCGCCGCGCTGCTGACGAATTAGTATATACTTCTTTATCGTTTTGTCAATGATAATTCATCCATTCATAGTCATAAAAAAGACGTATTCCAGTATAGTTCATAGAAGTTTCACTAAATTAAGCGTTTTCACTGGCAATCTTTTAAACGAGTACCTATAATAAACTTATTAAATGAAGGAAAAGGATGATTCTATTATGTTAGGTGTAACCGCATCGGTAAAATCAGAGAAACTGGCGAAATCAGTAACATCGCCAAGAAAATTTATAGTCGGCAAGGGAATTTTGGCAAATATCAGCGACTACATTTCGCCGTTGGGTGACAGCGCTTACTTTATCTGCGATGAGTTTATTGTCGATCGGGCAGCCAAGGAAGCCGGGGCTTCGTTCAAGGCCGCGGGCAAGAAAGCCGCTTTTGAGAAATTCAATTATGAATGTTCACAGACGGAAATCGACCGCAACCGCAAACTGGCACAAGAAGCCGGAGCAAATGTCATCGTCGGCATCGGCGGCGGGAAAACATTGGATACGGCCAAATCGGTCGCCTACTATGAAAAGCTGCCGGTCGTCATTTATCCGACGATTGCCTCAACCGATGCCCCGTGTACATCGATCGCAGTCATTTATACAAATGAAGGACAGTTCGATCATTACCTGTACCTGCCCGGCAACCCGGACATGGTCATTGCGGATACCGATATTCTCGCCGCTGCGCCGAAACGCTTCTTCGCTGCCGGTGTCGGCGACGGATTGACGACCTATTTCGAGGCGCGCGCCTGCTACCGGTCGAACGGCATCAACCTTGCCAACCTGAAGCCGTCGCTTGTCGGCGTCGGACTGGCAAAGCTTTGCTATGATACGATCCGCCGCAACGCGATTCCGGCTTTGCGCGCCGTTGAAAGAAAACTGTCGACTCCGGCCGTTGAAGCAACGATTGAAGCGACCATCTACCTGAGCGGCGTCGGTGCGGAATCCGGCGGCCTGGCTGCGGCTCATGCCATCCACAACGGAATGACGGCAGTACCGGCGCTGCACCGTGTCCAGCACGGCGAAAAGGTGACATTCGCTCTTCTCGTACAGCTTGTCCTGGAAAACGCGCCTCAGGAGGAAATGGAAGAAGTCATTAGAATCATTAAAGCCGTCGGTCTTCCGCTTACATTGAAAGACCTCGGCCTCAAGGAATTTAAAGAAGACGAATGGCGCAAGGTCGCCGAACTGTCCTGCGCGAAAAACGATACGATGGGCAACATGCCGTTCGAGGTCACTCCGGATGATGTATTCAATGCGATCGTGACGGCCGATGCCATCGCTGAATCCTATCACGACTGAGCCGTATCGGACATTAAGCGGGATCAGGAATATCTAATATGAACAAAAACAAGAGCACTTCGTTTTTTTAAAGCGAGGGCTCTTTTTATATGATCCGCACCGGCCGCGGCTTATCGAAAAAACTCACGGCAGCGTGCCGTTAAAGAATACGTTCAGCCGTCTGCCGCTCCTCCTCCCTTTCCCGTTTTCCCGGCAATGCCTGCTTCCCCGGATTCTAAAGGAAAGATCGTTTCCGGCTTCCTATTCTCTTTTCAGCAGTTTGGTGTTGGCGATGTATAGCGCACCGACGAGCACAAGAATTGCTATGGAATACAGCAGTACCGACCGGGGATCGTTGTGGGTGACCACGATCAGACGGACGATCGCCGTCACCCCGATATATACAAAATAACGAAGCGGAAAATGGTAATGCGCCTGAAAATATTTGATAATCAGCGCGATGAATTCAAAATAAAGGAAATAAATAAGAATTCCCTCAAGCAGATGATCATAAGAAGCGTTATTTTTTAAAAACAAATAGGTAAAAAACTGGATTGTCTCTTTAATCAGCGCCACACTCAAAATAACAGCCAGCGTGCCCAATGCAATGTTGAGTATCCACTGCAGGCCTCTCACAAGCAATTGATCGAGTTTTTTGTTTTCCATCTGATTAGCTCCCGCGATTGACCGAATTGAAATGATGCAAACCGTCGATATTATGGCGGGTATGCATATCATTGTCTCTCTTATACTATCTTAACAACGCTTTACTAGTCTGAAAAGACACAGATCCTTTAAGAACGATATATTTTCCTCACTGCCGTTAAATAAACCGTCATTTGTACAAATGGAATCAGAAGAACAATCATCACGGGAAAAATCGGCCAGGCTCCGGCAAAAAACGGATAGACAGCAATGATTACCGCACAGAAAGGAGCGGCGACCCATGTTGCCGCAAACGCCTTTCTGCATGCCTCGGCACTGATCGCCTTTTCCCGTTCATCCTCCGAGGGCGTTATGAGCGGATTCAGCCAGAACGAGCCTTTCCGCTTTTTCCTTTTTAAAGGATAGATGATCAGTTCTATCAGGCCCAGAATCAATAAAGGGAGAATCGGCAAAAGATTGACTGTGAGCGTGAGCGTCTCCCTGTCCGTCCTTATGGCTTCGGCGGCCTGGCCGGTGAAAGAGATCAAGGGTGTTGCAGCAAGCCCTATAAAGATAAGGAAAACAAAACAGAGAACAAAAGAAATCCTCAGCTTTCTCATGAATGATCCTCTCCTTTTTCTAACTGAAATACTTCTTCCATCGGAAGCTCAAACGCACTGCAGATCAGCAGGCCGAGCATCAGTGAAGGCACATAATCCCCCTTTTCGATAGAGGCAATGGTCTGTCTTGTAACACTGACTTTGTCCGCCAATTGAGACTGCGTCCAATCATGGCGCGCCCGAAGTTCTTTAACATGATTTTGAATGCGCGGCACTTGATCACCCCAGACTGATTATGTCCAGTCAATCTAACATAATGTTAAACCAGTTTAACATTTACAGCTTACATGTTAATAAGAACAATGTCAATGCTTTCATTGCCGGAAATTGGACCCGCGACCGGCCCGGATCGCTGAATGACGGCCGGGATAGCAGCGTATGAAGCAGCAGACGCTGGAAGCTGTCAAACCGGCCGAAAAAATGAGCAGCGCCGCCGTTGCACCTCGGCAGACGCTGCTATGCAAACATTTCATTCGTTCATCAGAAAAACAGCCGGTCCGCTTTTTTTCTGCGGACCGGCTGCCTGTTTCGGAAGGTTTTATATTTTAGTTTTTCTTCAGTCTCCTTGCAACCACATTGCCGGCCGACTGGATAATCTGGACGATGACAATCAGGATAATGATCACGGCATACATCACGTCCGGCTGAAAACGGACATAGCCGAACTGATAAGCGAGATCGCCAAGGCCGCCCGCTCCGACAAAACCGGCCATCGCCGTTTCGCCGATCAGTCCGATTGTCGCGATCGTCAGGCCGAGAATAATCGAAGAACGTGCTTCGCGAATAACCACGTTCCAGATAATTTTCGTTGTCGAAATGCCCATTGACTGGTATGCCTCAATAATCCCCCGGTCAACTTCAAGCATGGCCGATTCTATCAGACGTGCTATGTACGGCGCACAGGCAACGACCAAGGGGACAATGACCCCGCGGACGCCGATCGTCGTTCCGGCGACCAGCTTTGTAAACGGAAGAATAAAAAATAACAGAATGATGAAGGGAATCGACCGGATCACATTAATAAACGCATTGAGAAATGTGTAGACAGACAGATTCTCTGCCTGGCCTCCCTTACGTGTCAGCACCAGAAAGACACCGAGCGGAATGCCGATAAGAATGGAAATAAGCAGAGAAATCACGGTCATCTGCATCGTCTCGATAAATCCCTGCCAGATCGCGCCGCCCCATTGATTCAAAAAGTCCGCCATGTCAGTCGTTCACCTCTTCCACAATAATCCCTTCGTCCTGCAAAAAACGAACTGCGGCTTCAATCTGCTCCGGCTCTCCTTTGAGATGCACCAGAAGACTGCCGATCGACTGATCCTTCAATTGATCGATGCCGCCGGCAATAATGCTCGGCAGGACATCAAACCGTCTGGCAAGCGTCGCAAGAGACGGATCCTTGGCCGATTCGCCCAGAAAAGTCAGATTGACTAATTGACCGGAAGCAAGCAAATCTTGCAGCAGTTTCGCAGGAATGCCGAACCGCGATTCGCTGCGGACAAATTGTTTGGTCATCGCTTCTTTCGGCCGGGCGAATATGTCGACCACCGATCCCGTTTCAACGATTCGCCCCTTCTCCATGACGGCGACCCGGTCGCAGATACGCTGGATCACATTGAGCTCATGGGTAATCAGAAAGATTGTAATGCCGAGTTCTTTGTTGACCCTGAGCAGAAGTTCAAGGATCGAATCCGTTGTATTCGGATCAAGCGCACTCGTCGCTTCATCGCTGAGCAGCACTTCCGGCTCATGGGCCAGAGCGCGGGCGATCGCCACACGCTGTTTCTGTCCTCCTGAAAGCTGGCTCGGGAAAGCCTTGCTTCGATCGCTCAGGCCGACGATTTCCAGATATTTTTCCGTTCTCTGCTTAATTTTTTCTTTGGGAACGCCTTCCAATTTAAGCGGAATCGCGACATTGTCATAAACATCGGCCGTCGCCAGCAGATTGTAGCCCTGAAAGATCATGCCTATTTTCCGGCGCAGCTTCTGCAGATCCTTCCTGCCGAGAGAAAGGACATCCACATCGTCGACAAAGATTTTCCCTGCGGTCGGCCTTTCAAGCAGGTTCACGCAGCGGATCAATGTACTTTTCCCGGCCCCGCTGTAACCGATCACGCCGAATATCTCGCCTTTATTAATCTCCACGGATACGTCTTTCAAAGCTTCAATTTTATTCTTACCCACTTTAAACGTCTTTGACACATGCTCCAGCTTGATCAAAATGTTTCCTCCTTACCATGCAGGAACAACGGAACCGCCGAACGTTTTCTGAATATATGCCTTGACTTCGGCAGATTGATAGTATTTTTCTACCTGTTTCACGACTTTATCATTCTTGTTATCTGTACGAACGACAAAATAGTTGGCATATGGATTATTAACGAGCGGTTCGTGGAAGATGGAATCTTTTAAAACCGTCAGGCCGGCGCCCATCGCAAAATTCGTGTTGATTGCCGCAGCGGTTACTTCATTGAGCTGTGCCGGAAGCTGGGCGGCATCCAGTTCAACGATCTGCAGATTTTTCGGATTGCTGATGACGTCTCTTTTTGTCGACGTGATGCCCGCCCCTTTCTTCAGCTTAATCACGCCGGCTTTCTCAAACAGCTGCAGCGCACGAAGTTCGTTGGCCGGATCGTTCGGTACGGCGATTTTGTCTCCGTTTTTAAGATCCTTTAAATTTTTAATCTTCTTGGAATAGATACCCATCGGGAAAGCAACCGTTTTAAATGCATCTGTGATTTTATACCCTTTATTTGAAATCTGGTCCTTTAGAAAGGGCATTGTCTGATAACTGTTTGCATCCAGTTCCTTATCGTTCAGTGCCGTATTCGGCGTGTTGTAATCATTGAAAACTTTCAGATGAATCGTGAGCCCGTCTTTCTTTGCCAGTTTGGCCACTTCTTCCATGATCTGCTGGTGCGGGCCGCCGGTTACTCCGACCGTGATTTCCTTCGTGCTCAATCCGCTCGCAGAACTGCTGCCGCACGCGGTCAGCACAAAAATCAAAGAAACAATCAGGACAGCCGACAAAACTCCTGTAAACTTTTTCAAACCGTTTTCCCCCTGTATTTTTACATGATAACTATAATTGCCAGCCTTCAAATACTTCCTTCCAGAGAAATTCGGCAATAAAAAAGCTTCTCTGTTAAGAGAAGCTTTATCGATCCGATCTTCTCTTATCTTTCAAAATCCGAAAAAGGATTCTGCAGGAATTGGCACCTGAATTAACATAACAATTAGGTTGCCGGGCTTCATCGGGCCAGTCCCTCCGCCGCTCTGGATAAGAATGTATTCAATTGGCCAATGATTTGATTTTACCTCGAAATCAGGACGATGTCAAAAAATTGTCGATAATGCCTGAAGATTAAAATTTTCCTGTCTAAACGAGCGGCTCCTGACGGCCGGGCAGCCGATTCCGATGGATAAAAAACGATGCATCAGTTTGCTTTCACTGAAGCATAGCCCTTCGGATGGCTGCTGTGCCAGGACCAGGCGTCAGCCAGAATTTCCGGGATACTCGTGTGTTCAGGCTTCCAGCCGAGGATCTTCTTCGCCTTGTCTGAAGAAGCGATCAGCGTGCTTGGATCGCCGGCGCGGCGCGGCGCTATTTCCGCCGGTATGGCCCTGCCGGTTACCCGGCGCGCCGCTTCGATAATTTCTTTCACAGAGAAGCCTTCACTCGATCCGAGATTGAAAACATCGCTTTGCCCGCCTTTCAGCAGGTAGGCGAGCGCCAGGCGATGGGCGGCAATCAGGTCCTCAATGTGCACATAATCGCGGATGCATGTGCCGTCCTTTGTCGGATAATCATCGCCGAAAATCAGAATCCTGTCGCGCTCGCCGGCCGCCGTCTGCAGCACAATCGGTATCAGATGGGTCTCCGGGTGGTGGTCTTCACCGATCTTGCCCGTTTTGCTCGCTCCGGCCACGTTGAAATAGCGCAAGGCGACAAAACGCATGCCGTAGGCACGGTCGCACCATTTCATCATTTTTTCCATCGTCAGCTTCGTTTCTCCGTACGGATTGGTCGGCCGAGTCGGCATCGTTTCGGTAATCGGCACCTGTTCCGGCTCGCCGTAAGTTGCCGCCGTCGACGAGAAGACAATATGTCTGACATCGTTTTCCTGCATCACTTCAAGCAGAATCTGCATGCCGTAGACGTTATTATTGAAATACTTCAGCGGTTTTTCAACCGACTCGCCGACCAGAGAATTGGCGGCGAAATGGATGACACCTTCAATTTTTTCCTTTTTAAAAACCGAATCGAGGAACCTTTTGTCACGGATATCGCCCTGATAAAATTTGGCATCCGGATGCAGCGCTTCTCTGTGCCCGGTCTGCAGGCTGTCGACAACGACGACGTCGGTTCCTGCATCAATCAGCTGATAGACGGCGTGCGAGCCGATATAACCCGCACCGCCCAATACTAAAATAGACATTGCCAGACTCCTTCCCAGCGGATGGATCGTATTTTTTCATCTTGCAGACACCATCATTGTCCATCATCCGGCTGATTTTGACAAGTGCGGCCGCCGCAGGCCGGCGGCTGATCAGGGACAGATCAGCGGCGGGCGCTGCTCATCCATATAGCTGCCGATCGCCGTTAAACAGCTGAGATCGAGCGGGCTCGCAGACAGGAAGACACTCTTTTCTCCCAGCTTCAGAACCTTCATCAGTGTTTGCTTTATAAAGGAGGAGACCGGCGTCTGAATTTCCAGCCGGACAATCCTGCCCTGCCCTTTCGGTTCGGTTTCTTCGGCGGCCATTTCTTTGCGTGTCACCCTGAATGAAGAGACCCCGGTGACCGGGTCGCTGAACAGCCGCGGGATCTGTTCCATAATCATGGTTTCAAGAAAGATAAACACGGGCGGTTGTTCCGACAGCAGGAAGCAGCGGGGAAGCAAGGGGGGAACCTGAACGAGGCCGAGCCCCGCCTTTCCGTCGCGTCTCAGAGCGGCAGCCAGATTCAGCGTCCGGTTCTGAAGCCGCGGAAAGGGATGTGAGGCGTCAAGAACTAAGGGGGTGAGGGCGGGGAAAACAATTTTCTCAAAACGATCATGAAGCAGCGCACGATCCGACGCTACGGAGGAATCATAAAGGATGTGTTCATCCAGCAATTTGGGCAGGACAATCTCCCGGAAAAAGTCGGCCTGTTCTGAAACGATCCGGCGGCAGAAGCCGAAAAAAGCAGCCTCTTTTTCTGTTTCACGATTCTGCGGAAGAGCGGATGACTGATTCAGAAAGTATGTTTTTAGAATAAAAAAGCGATCCAGATCGTCTGCAATGGCACTGAGCAGCCGTATATCGGCAGAAAGCGGCCCCTCCCTCGTTTTCTTTTCGATAAGCAGCCGGCGGTTTGAGAGCAGCCGGCCGAACAACTGGCTTCTTTCAATGGCGGGATTTTCCGAATTCATGTCTCTCTCTTCCCTTATCGCTTAAATAAGCGGCCCGCCCGTTCTTTGAAGGTGACGGTAATCGGCATCTGGAGGGCGCGTTCAAGATGTTTCTTATGTTTTTGCGCTGCCTGGTCTTCGAAGAACGGATCATCGTGATAATAGGCACTGAGCTGCAGCGGTTTTTTCCTTGAAATTTTAACCTTTACTTCGTCAACGACATGCTGTCTTGTCCGGTCGAAATCATGAGCCAGACGCAGTACCGCCCCCAGAATTTCATAAAGCTTCAACTCTTCTTTGGTGACCATTTTATGAAACGGTGCGGCAAAATCGAGAAGGTTCGGCTGCGACTTGAATGAAGCAATCAGTGCAACGGCAAGCCGGTCATGGTGGCTGATTCCGTTGATATTAATATTTGTCAATAAATAAAAGGTATGCGCGCTGCTTGACTCGTTATTCACATATTCACCGATATAGGCCAGGTCCGCACTGTGCGACAGAAGCCACGCCGTTCTTTTTTTGGAATATTTTTGTTCAATCGCCGGACTGATTCCGTCGAAAATCTGGAACGCAAGCGCTTTAACGTAACTCGTATGATTTGCGTCCAGGTTAAAATTTTTTCTCAAATAGCGAATGCTTTCATTCAGTACGTATGGAATCTGATTCACACCCTTTGCGCCCAGAAGCCATTCATAAAAAACGCCCTCGCGGATTCCTTCGCCGCTCAGCATAAACGTGCCGCCGCGATTCAGCCCGACGAGTGTATTAATGACGACAGCGGCAGGAAGAATGATATCGGCACGGTCTTTTGAAAGTCCGTCCATCGACCCGCGCGCTTCGATGGTCATTGAAGCCAGCGTGTTCGTCAAGGCGTCCAGGCGTTCACGCGGCATTGTATATTGATGAAGCCCGACCATCGGATAGTGCTCCTGTATCTGATCGATACGCGCCAGGTTGCGCGCACTCCCGCCTATGCCGATCACCGGGAGTTCCTGATCGACCAGCCAGTCGAATTGGGAAAAGGTCTTGATCAGAAATGACTTCAGCATTTTTCCCACATTAGTGTCTCCGGGTGCATAGAACGTATGATACAGGGTCACGGCACCGAATGGAAAAGAATGGGCATGAATCAGCTTGCGGTTCAGAAACATCGTGACTTCCGTGCTGCCGCCGCCGATATCGATGGAAATGCCGTTTTCTATGAATGTTGAGTTGATAATCGCATAATAACCATAATAAGCTTCTTTTAGACCCGAAAGCAGACGAATGGTCAGTCCGGTCTGTTTCTTGGCGAGGGCAAATACCCAGTCACGATTTTTCGCCTTGCGCATCGCCGCCGTCGCGACGGCATCAATCGCCGTCACATTTTTTTCCCGGCCGAGAATCGATTGAAACCGTTTCAGAACGGTCAGAAGGATAGAGATTCCTTCCTGACTTAAATTTTCATCTTCATCTATGTAGTTGCTGAGCCTGGCAACCGCCTTGAAGTTATGCAGTTCCTTAAAAAAAAAGTTCTTGTCTATGCCGATAACTACCAGCCGAATGGAGTTTGAACCGATGTCGATCATCGCATGTTTTCGCACAATCTCCACTGTATAGCCTCCTCACTGATCATATGGAAACCGGACGGCGCATGCCGGCGAACCGGGCGCCACAACAGACGGCCCGTTTCCCGGAACCGTGCAGGCGGGCGGGATTCACCGCTTAGTGTCCGGTTTGTGCCGCTATTTTTCCGCATTTAAAGTATAGCCTAATTACGGCAGAAGTGGGATGCAAAAAATTTGAAGACACTCTTAATGGTGAAAGGACAATAAAAGCGCCGGCGTCCGAAATTCGGGACGTTGGACGCTTTATCCGACTTTCCATTTATTTTAAAGCGATTTTTATCCTGTTTCTGTCAGTTCCGGCCCGATTCCGCCGTTTCGGCCCCCTTGCCGGAATCTTTTTCCGCAAAACCGCTGCCGGAAATAAGCCTGTGCTCGAAACGTTCCTCAGACTCATCTATTTCACCGCGATCAGGATAGGACTGAACAGGAATTCCGCGTTTTATTAAGTAAGTTTCGATTGCCTTGACCATCTGTTTCACGACGGCGATGCGGGCGAACCACTTACTGTTCGCCGGAATAATATGCCAGGGCGCATTCGGACGGTCCGTTTTCTCGAACATTTCTTCCGCCGCCTCGACGTACTCATCCCATTTTGCCCGATTGCGCCAGTCTTCGCTTGTAATTTTCCAGCGCTTCATCGGATTTTCCTCGCGCTCCTTGAAGCGCCTGTATTGTTCATCCTTGCTGATGTGCAGCCAGAATTTTTCAATGATATAGTGATCGTCGGTCAGCAGTTTCTCAAAATCGTTCAATTCGTCATAAGCGCGTTTCCATTCTTTCTTTTCAGCGAAACCCTCGATCCGCTCGACAAGCACCCGGCCGTACCAGGAACGGTCGAAAATCGCAATTTGGCCGTATTGCGGAATCTTGCGCCAGAAACGCTGCATGTAATGATACCTTTTCTCATGGGGAGCAGGGGCGGCGATCGAGGTCACGCGAACGCGCCTCGGATCAAGGTTGGCAACAGCCCGTTTGATCGCGCCGCCCTTTCCGGCCGCATCCCAGCCTTCAAAAACAAAAACAGCGGCAATCTTATTTTCGACAAGCTGATGCTGCAGAGCCAAAAGTTTCAGTTGATACTTTTCCAATTTTTTATTATATTTTTTCCTGCTTTCAATGTGTTGAGTCAGGTCCACCCGATCCAGTCTTCCCTTTGCCATATGTGCGCTCCCCCTTGTAATGCTGCGCGGGCCTTCCAAATATCAGCCTCCGCAAATCATTTTCCCTGTATGAACGATTAATGGATTCGCCTGTCCCCGATCCGCCGAATCAGGCTCCCGGCAAAAGATCCGGCAACGCCTTTAATATGCCCGCAAACGGTACTCTGTACACCGGAAGGAGACCCATTTATCCATCCGGCCGGGCCGCTCGGGATAAATTGAATGAAAGCCGTCAATACTAAAAGAACGGCAAACGCAACATGCCGAATTTTATCAGAAAGCCGTGAAAAACAAATGCCAAAGCATGAAACAGATGCGGAACAGCTGAACAAGCGGGCCAAATCAGCTGATTTCGACGACGAAGAATTTGCACAGCCGCTTGACGAACATTCGATTGAAGAAAAAGAACGTGCTCAGAGAACCGGCAATGACAGCATCAGTGAAACAAAGCAGCAAAATAAATAAGTCGTCAAAAGGGATCCGCGGACAATCGCACGGATCCCTTTTGATTGTGAGAATCAGCCATTAAAAAAGCCCGTGCATTCATTATACCAAAAACGTTCGGAACGGTGCGGTTTAACACCTTCCCTCCGATCAGAAATCAGCCGAATTGAGCCGGCATGCAAAAATGGCTGTTTCTTAATTCTTAAAGGAATGGATCGGTGCGGGAATACGCCCGCCGCGCACGATGAAATCCGCCGATGAACGGCCGTTCACCGCCATGACCGGTGCATGGCCGAGCAGCCCGCCGAATTCGACGCTGTCTCCCACTTTTTTGCCCGGTGCAGGGATTACCCGTACAGCCGTGGTCTTATTATTAATCACGCCGATGGCCGCTTCGTCGGCGATCATCGCGGAAATAGTTTCGGCGGGCGTGTCCCCGGGAATGGCGATCATATCCAGGCCGACCGAGCAAACCGCGGTCATCGCCTCCAGTTTCTCCAGATTGAGGGAACGGTTTTCGACGGCTTCAATCATGCCCGCATCCTCGGAAACCGGTATAAAGGCACCGCTCAGGCCGCCGACATGGCTACATGCCATAACCCCGCCCTTCTTCACCGCATCATTCAGCAGGGCAAGCGCCGCCGTCGTTCCGTGCGTGCCTGCGGACTCCAGTCCCATTTCTTCAAGAATGCGGGCGACGGAATCGCCGACGGCCGGCGTGGGGGCGAGAGAAAGATCGACAATGCCGAACGGCACGCCGAGCCGTTTCGAGGCCTCCTGGCCGACAAGCTGGCCCATGCGCGTAATTTTAAACGCAATCTTCTTGATCGTTTCCGAAACGACATCGAAGCGCTCTCCCTTTACTTTCTCTAGCGCCCTCTTGACCACTCCGGGCCCGCTGACGCCGACATTGAGAATGCAGTCGGCTTCTCCGATACCGTGGAAAGCTCCGGCCATGAACGGATTATCTTCAACGGCATTGGCAAAAACAACCAGTTTGGCGCATCCCAGCCCCTGCCGGTCTGCCGTCAGTTCCGCCGTTTTCCTGATGATCCGTCCCATTTCCGCGACCGCATCCATGTTAATTCCCGATCGCGTCGAACCGACATTAACCGAAGAACAGACACGTTCCGTCGTCCGAAGCGCGTCGGGAATCGACCGGATCAGGCGCCGGTCGCCGGCCGTATATCCTTTCTGGACCAGTGCGCTGAATCCGCCGATAAAATTAACCCCGGTTGCCTTTGCCGCCCGATCGAGCGTTTCGGCATAGGCAGTATAGTCCGTATCTCCCGACGCACCGGCAACAAGCGCAATAGGCGTCACGGAAATACGCTTATGTATGATCGGAATGCCGAATTCATCGGCGATGTCTTCGCCGGTCTTGACCAAGTGTTCCGCAAGCCGTGTGATTTTGTCGTATATCTTTTTTCTTGCCTTCGAACCGTCGCTTTCAATACAGTCCAAAAGAGAAATACCCATCGTGATTGTCCGGATATCCAGTTTTTCTTCTTCAATCATCCGGATTGTTTCCAGTATTTTTGTCGTCTCCATCGTTGTTCAAGAACCTCCGTATCATAGACTGTGCATCGAAGTAAAAATTTCTTCTCTCTGAATTTTAATCTGAACGTTCAGTGCCTCGCCCTTCTCGGACAGCACTCTTTTAATTTCGCCGAAATTCTCGGCCGCTTTCGATAAGTCGAGAATCATCATCATAGTAAAATAGCCGTTCATAATCGTCTGCGTCACATCCAGAATATTGATTTCAAAGTCTGCAAGCTGGCTGCTGACGCCGGCAATGATGCCTACGTTGTCCTTGCCGATTACTGTTAAAATAGCTTTCACTGTCTTTCGCTCCCATCATTTCAATGATTGCCGGTATGCCAGGACACCCGGATCCGTCGGATCGAGCCGCCTGTTTTTCAGCCGTCATTTGACAAAAAAGATCTTTTCCTTTATTATAATTTTTGTCTTCAACAGCATGCGGGTGTAGTTTAATGGTAAAATTAGAGCTTCCCAAGCTCTCGTCGTGGGTTCGATTCCCATCACCCGCTTATCATGTTTTCGGAAAGGAGCGAACGATTCGCTCCTTTTTGCTTTGTCCCGCGGCCCGGTCAGATGCTGGTTACTTTGCCGAAGCTGCCTAAATGATCGATCCGGTTATAGTCGATGATCTGCCAGGAGCTTCCGTCTGAAATGATATGACTGATGCATGTGTTGAACAGTTTTGTTTTCCCGGTTCCGATTCTGCCTTCCGACAGCAGTGCCAGAATGGTGTTAATCAGGCCGCCGTGCGCCACAAGCAGAATAAGTCCGTCCGGAAAACGCCTTCTGATCCCTTCCAGCCCGCTCATGGCACGCTTCTCTATCTGATCGAACGGTTCCATCCCCGGGATCCTGCCGTCCGGAAAATGGCTGTCACGCTCCTGAACGGTCATTCCCGACGCCAGTCCGTAGTCTTTCTCGGTAAAGTCGCCGCTTTCAAACATAGGAAGGCCGCCGATATATCCGTTGACAATCCGGGCCGTTTCCTTTGCCCTGGCCAGCGGGCTCGTAAATACGGCGGCAAATTCCGTACGCTGCAGATACTGCCCGACTCTTTCCGCCTGTTCTTTTCCTTTGGCATTCAAGGGAATATCTTCGCGTCCCTGCAGTCTTCCGGCCGCATTCCACTCCGTTTCTCCATGCCTGAGGAGGCATATCGCTGTCAATTCATTCATCCTCCATCTGCTGAAACTGTCTGAAGCGCCGGCCCGGTACCGGCAAGGCTTCCCCGGCACTTCAGCCTGACAAACTGTGTAAATTCATTATAACGAAAAAACAGAACTTGTGCGCTGATAAATTCCGCATTTTTTTTGCCGGCTTATTTGAGAGACATAAAAATTTTTTTCAATTTAAACCATGCAGACAAGGCCAGACACTGCTGTGCGTCCATCAGGCCGCCGGCTCCTCCCCAGGCAAATTTTTAAAAGGCTCTTTCCAAAAAGCCGGATGATTTCAATACGCACCCCATCGGACAGAATTGAAACCCAGATCGGCACAATAAAGGAGGTGAGCATACTGCGCCAGCATGCCGCGGTTTTATGGTATGATAAGCGTTAACTGAATAAATGAGGTGAATAAAAAGTGAAGATAGAAGTATGGTCCGATTTTGTCTGCCCATTCTGTTATATAGGAAAACATCGTTTAGAGAACGCTTTGGCGCAATTTCCGCATAAAGATCAGACGAACATTGAATGGAGGAGCTTCGAACTTGATCCGAATGCCCCCGTTTACTCCGGGCTGCGCATTGAAGACATTCTTGCAAAAAAATACGGAATATCCATCGAACAGGCAAAACAGGCGAATCAAGGCGTCGCCGCTCAGGCAGCGGAACTCGGCCTGCTGTTTGATTTCGAAAAAATGAAACCGACGAATTCATTTGATGCGCATCGGCTCGCCAAGTATGCAAAAACTCAGAACCGGGACGCAGTCCTTTCCGAAAAACTTTTCAAAGCGCATTTCACGGAAGGCCGGGATATCGGCGATCGCAAGACACTATCGGCCCTTGCGGAATCCGCCGGACTCGACCGCACAGAAGCGGAGAAGGTCCTGCAGGATCAAAAGGCATTTGCCGATGATGTCCGAAAGGACGAGGCACTTGCCCGTCAATACGGGATCACCGGCGTTCCTTTCTTCCTCTTCAATTCGAAATATGCCGTTTCAGGCGCACAACCGCCGGAGACTTTTCGATCCGCCTTAGAAACGGCGTGGCAGGAAGAGGCCGCATCACCTGCCTTTCAGGATCTTTCGACTGAAAAAGATGTTACATGTGCGGACGGAAGCTGCGTCATTCCTGAAAAATAAACGGAGGCCGTTTTGCCCCACAACGGAGACAAGCCCCCCGAACAGAAAAAGCCTGAGCCGAACCGAAGAATGAGAAATAGGAGCCGGCGAATTTATAAAGCGCTCAGCAATCGATTTTCGGCAATAAGGCAGCTGATTGGGCAAAGCACGGATTAATCAACGATACCGTGCCTCGCCTCTTCTTTTCACACATTTTTCTTTCCTATATAAAAAGTATAAAGGTGTCCTATAAAGCAGGCTTTCTGACTCTATAGGACACCTTTAATACAGCGCTTTTTTTATATTCCAGAGACTCGCCGTTATCTCTGTCCTTTAACATACGGGATCCCGTCTGCCTTCGGCGGCTCGGCGCGCCCGACAAATCCTGTCAGAACAATAAGCGTCAGAACATAGGGCGCGATCATCATCACAACCGATGGAAGCCGGTCAATATAAGGAATCTGCTGACTCGTGATACTGAGCGCCTGGGCGAACCCGAAGAAAAGCGAGGCGCCCATCGCGCCGATCGGATGCCATTTGCCGAACACCATGGCGGCAAGCGCCAGGAAGCCCTGGCCGGCAATGGTCAAAACATTGTAATTCGCCGTAATCGTCACCAGGTAAACGGCGCCGCCGATTCCGCCGAAAAAGCCGCTCAGCATGACGCCGATATAGCGCATGCGGGTGACATTGATACCCAGCGTATCCGCCGCGGCAGGATGCTCGCCGACAGAACGCAGACGAAGACCGAAAGTAGTCTTGAAAATGATATACCAGACAGCAAACGACACCAATATTGCAAGATAAGACGTATAGGTGACCTGCTGAAAGAAAATAGGGCCGACGATCGGAATATTGGATAGTAAAGGAACGCTGATTTTATTAATATTGTGCGCAATGTAAGGCGTCTGTCCATTCCCGTTATAAATCAGCTTAACAAGAAATATTGTCAGTCCCGCCGCCAGAAAATTGAGAGCAACGCCGCTGACCGTCTGATCCGCTCTGAAAGTGATCGAGACGACGGCATGGATCAAAGAAAAAATGGCTCCGGCAACCGCCGCAATAAGAATGGCGATCCATGGCGAAGCATTGCCCAGACCCGCATGTTCAAGGAACAATGTGGCGATCGCCGCCGTGAATGCACCGACGGACATCAAGCCTTCCAGGCCAATGTTGACAACCCCGGAACGCTCAGAAAAAACACCGCCCAATGACGTGAAAATTAACGGCGCCGCCGTCAAAAGCGTCGAAGGAACAATGATCGCAAGAACTTCAAGAATGCTCAATTTTTATGCCCCCTCATTGAAAAACGAAGCAGTGCCCATTTAATTACATAGCTGGATCCGACAAAGAAAATAATAAGGGCAATAACGATCTGAATCAGTTCAACAGGCACGCCCGCCACCGATTGCATCGTCAGCCCGCCTGTCTGCAGCCCTGCAAACAGCGCTCCGGCGAGAATGACACCGACGGGCGTGTTCAGCCCCAGAAGGGCAACGGCAATTCCGTTAAACCCGATACCGGTAAACGTCGAATTAATCATCATATACTGGTATGTGCCCAGTCCTTCCATTGCACCGGCAAGTCCGGCAAATATGCCTGAGATAGTCAGCGACAGAATGATATTGCTGCTGACATTCATTCCCGCGTACTTTGAGGCGTCCGGGCTGAAGCCGACCGACCGAAGTTCATAACCTCTCGTTGTTTTCCACAGGATAAACCACATGGCGGCTGCAGCAAGGATGGCAACGATAAAGCCCCAGTGCAGCCTGGAGCCCTGCGTCAGATTGGCGAGGGCCGGAGAAGCGAGCGACGCTGAAGAAGGAATCGTCGGCGTTCGTTCGCCTTCTGTATAGAGAAAATTTTTGATGAGATAGCTGGTCGTATAGAGGGCGATATAGTTCATCATAATGGTCGAAATGACCTCATGGACTTTGAAGCGTGCTTTCAGGAATCCCGGAAGAAAGCCCCATAGTCCCCCGGCAGCCCCGCCTGCCAGGATGCAGAGCGGAAGCAGAATAACTTTGGGTAGCCCGGCCAGCACAATCGCCGCCGCAACCGATGCAAACCATCCGACAAGCAGCTGTCCCTCAACACCGATATTAAACAGACCCGTGCGGAAGGCAAAAGCTACGGCAAGTCCCGCCAGGACCAGCGGAATCATGGCACGGATTGTTTCCCCCGCATAATAGGGCTGAAGAAAAATGGATTGAACAATGGATCCATAGGCCAAAAGCGGATTGTAGCCCGCAGCCACCATGATCACGGCGCCGCAGAGCAGGCCCAGCACCACGGACACAATAGGCACCAGAAGCTTCATCCACTGAAGTTTACTCAGCATTTTACTCATGCCCGCGCCCCCTCTGTTTTGCGGCCGGCCATCAGCAAGCCGAGTTCATTTTCATTGGTTTCTTTCGGATTGACAATATCGATAATACGTCCTTCGAAAATGACGGCAATACGGTCGCTCAAGTGAAGGATTTCATCCAGTTCAAACGAAACAAGCAGTACCGCTTTCCCCTTCTCCTTCTCTTCAAGCAGTTTTCCGTGTATAAACTCAATGGCTCCGATATCAAGCCCGCGGGTCGGCTGCGCTGCAACGAGCAGCTGCGGGCTGCGGTCCACTTCGCGGGCGACAATCACTTTTTGCTGGTTGCCTCCGGACAGCGAACGCGCCAGGGTATGCTCGCCGGGCGTCCGCACGTCATATTCATGGATCAGTTGTCTCGCTTTTTTTGAAATCACCTTATGGTTCAGTACGCCCGCATACGAATAGGGCTGTTTATAGTAAGTCTGAAGAACCATGTTCTCGCCGATTGAAAAGTCCAGCACCAGCCCGTGTTTCTGCCGGTCTTCTGGAATATAGCCCAGTCCTGCTTCAATGATTTTTCTGGTTTTACAGTGGGTCACATCATTGCCGTTGATTTCAATGGCGCCTTCTTTTACTTTTCGAAGTCCCGCAATCGCCTCAACGAGCTCCGTCTGGCCGTTGCCGTCCACACCGGCGATGCCCATAATTTCCCCGCCGTGTACGGTCAGATTCAGCTGATTCAATGCTTTGACCCTTCTGGTATCCAGCACAGTCAGGTTCCTGATCTCAAGCACTTTTTCCTTGGGCTCATAAGGCGCGTTATTAATCTGGACGTTCACCTTTCGGCCGACCATCATATCTGCCAGGTCGCCCGGATTCGTCTCGCCGATACCGACAGTGCCGATTATTTTCCCGCGGCGGATGACGGTGCAGCGGTCGCATGCCTCAAAGATCTCTTTAAGTTTGTGCGTAATCAGAATGATCGATTTGCCTTCTTTGACAAGACGCTTCATGATGTCAATCAATTCTTTGATTTCAAGCGGTGTCAGCACGGCTGTCGGCTCATCGAAAATCAGGATATCCGATCCGCGGTACAGCGTCTTGAGAATCTCCACACGCTGCTGCATACCCACTGTTATGTCCTCCACTTTTTTTGCCGGATCCACGTCAAGTCCGTATTTTTCCGACAGATCCCTGGCAATCTTTACGGCTCCGGCCATGTCCAGCCTGCCATGAATCGTCGGCTCTCTGCCCAGTATGATATTTTCAGCAACTGTAAATTTTTCGACAAGCATGAAATGCTGATGAACCATCCCGATTCCGAGACGATTGGCATCATTCGGATCGGCAATCCGCACTTTTTTCCCGTGAACATAGATTTCACCTTCATCCGGCTGGTAAAGGCCGAACAGCACATTCATCAGCGTCGATTTTCCCGCCCCGTTTTCCCCGAAAAGAGCATGTATTTCTCCTTCCTTCACCTGAAGGGTAATGTCGTCATTGGCGATAATACCGGGAAATGCTTTCCTGATATGCTTCATCTCAATCGCGTAGGGCATTTCTCTGTCTCCAATCTCAAATTATGTACTTGATGTTCTTGATTAGATAGATGACAAGCAACTCAATAAACCACGTATACCGTTCATTATATTGGCTGAAGAAGTCTTCAAATGAGTGCCGAATGTTGAAATGGAGACTGCTTATAATTTGTCATGCGGATCGTGCATTTAAAAAAGTCATGAATGAAAATCCCGCGGCTCCTCGAGACACGGACCGTAACAGAGGATTCCGGCCGATTATTAGACGATTTCTTAAACAGGCACTTAAGAAAACAGCCCTAAAAATAACAATAATGATGGATGGGGCGCCATCCGCCTCATCCATCAGGTCAGTGCATCTTACTTCAAGTTAGAAAGATATGTTTGATATTCCCGGTCTGTTGTCGGCACCTTGATGCTGCCGTCAATAATTTTCTGTTTGTAGGCATTCACACGATCAAGCACGTTCTGAGGCATGTTCTTTGTTGTCGGAGCGATACCGACGCCGTTTTCTTTCAGCCCGTACATAAGCACCTGGCCGCCGGGGAATTTACCTGCCTTGGCTTTCGTTGCAACATCATAGATGGCTTTGTCTACGCGTTTAACCATTGAAGTTAACGTAACGTTTTGAGGAAGTCCCTGAGCATACTGATCCTTGTCGACACCGATGACCCAGACCTTCTTTCCGTTCTTTGTCCGGTCTTTTGCTTCGGTAAATACGCCGTTCCCGGTGTCGCCTGCTGAAGCATAAATAATGTCTGCGCCCTTCGTATACATCGTTGAGGCAATAGCCTGCCCCTTATCGGGAGCATTGAAGGCACCTGCATACTGGACATCGATACTCGCCTTCGGGTTAACCGCCTTGACCCCGGCTTTGAAACCATTTTCGAACTTTTTAATCAGGGCCGAATTAACACCGCCGATAAAACCGACCTGATTTGTTTTTGTCATCATACCGGCCACAACGCCGACGAGGAACGAACCCTGCTCTTCCTTAAAAGTTATGCTGGCCACATTTTTCAGCGGCTTATTGTCCTTTCCTACAGCAACCGCATCAATGATGCCGAGTTTGGCATTAGGATTCTGTTCAGCCACATTCTGTACATCATTCTGCATCAGGAAGCCAATGCCGAAGACCACATTATAGCTCTGATGGACGAGCTGATTCAGGTTCGGAGAATAATCGGATGCCTGTGTCGACTGAAGATACTTGACATCCGTTCCCACTTTTAACCGGTTAGCCTTGGCAAAGCTCTGCAGGCCTTCCCATGAAGACTGGTTAAAAGATTTGTCATTCACACCGCCGGTATCCGTAACCATTCCGGCCTTAAAAGTGCTCTTGCCGGCAGTGCCTGCGGTCGTGCTGCCGCCGCAGCCTGCGAGAATTGTCGCAAGGACGACAACGCATGCTGCAAGGATCGCTATTCTCTTTTTGAACACAAAAACTCCCCCTGTTTTTCTTAATGTCGCAACTCACAAATTTAACTATAGCCTATCTATGAAAAAAAATAAATATTAAAAACAGGCAAAAGGCGAAAATTAAAAAGCATTTTTTATAAATCGTTCGCTTTTCAAACAATTTTCACCCCTGAGCGTCCGTTTTTTCATGAACACAGCCTATAGATAGGAACTATGTCCTGCTCCCCGTCTCTTTCAGACAACACGGCGCTGCCGGATGGATTCCGTCTCTCTTTTATACAAGCACCTATTTAATCTATCCCGCACGCCTTCCCAAGTTTAGATCATTTCACAGAAAAACGGACAAGTTTTGTTATATTTTCTGACATAGTGTTCGATCATCCGTATTTGTGGGTGACTTTTTCGTTCTGCTATAATAAATGTGATTATTATAGGCAAGAGGGGGAATAAATATGGAACATCTTCTGTTTATCGAAACCGGCGTCGGGGTTGATGTGCACGGTCAGGATGTGACAACAGCCGCGGTACGTGCGGTCATTGACGCCATCCATAAAAACTCAATGCCCGGCATTACCGAATTTCTGCCTGACCATGATCTGAACAATATGAAGGTCAATATCCGTCTGGCTGTTCCACTTGACAAGGATTCCCTGGACAGAGACAAGGTGAAAGCCGAAATACCGTACGGAACGGTCACTGTCGACGTTGCGGACGGCGGAATGGCGGCCCCGAGCGGCATTGTTCTGAAGGAAAAAAACGATAAGAATGACCTGATGTATATTGTCAACGCCTCTGTCGAAGTCGGCTATTGATACAGAATAATTGCAGCGTCCAATCTGCAGCGAAAACGCCGGCTTAACAGGTACAAGCGACTAAAAATGATCGGGTTTTCCGTTTCCCGCCAAGATCCGATCGGGTTCATGCGGGCAGCGGATGATATCTGCCCAAGCGGTCCAAAAACACGTACGGAAATAATCATTGTGAAGGACCTGTAACGGGCCCGGATCACAGACTCCGATTCTGTTTGAATCGGAGCTTTTATTTACGCGTTTGGATATGCGACCAGGCGTTGAAAGCCCGATACAGGCCCGGCCGCGGGACGAGCCTCGCGCGCGTGATCGACAATAGGAGCGCAAGCCGCCGGCCTGGATGAGCCGCCGCGGATAGTTGACAACCGGATGACGGTGCACTTTGCCGACCCGGCTGACAAAGAAATACGAGTCTGTTTTCCATGAATCTTTTTCTAAAGATCCGCTCTCTATCTCTAATTTAGTTAAAAATCCGTGATTGAACGCTGTGACTCTGGAATGAGGAACGATGATGGATTCAACATTTTTGCGGCCGCCGGATGATGAAGATACTCACTCCATTTTTAGCGGTGTAAATCTGAAAAAGTTATAATAGGCGTAACGATCTGAAGGGGTGAAAGATGAGACTGAAATTGCCAGGTGCGTAACTGGATGACGTACTGGTTCATTTGGCCATTCCACGGCCATCGACTTTGGGAACCGGATAGAGGCAGACAGCAAACCGCCCCCATTTTGAAAAGCTATCAAAATGAGGGCTGCCTTTTATTTCTTGATCGATTTTTTAATAATCAGGGCCAGTCCCAATGTAAATATGGTAGCAATCAGAATAAAGAAGTTTATATCGACGGCCGGTTTGAACGTGGTTTTTTCCTCAGTAATTTCGTAGAAACCAAGCGGTTTGACCGAAAGATATCCGCCTCCTCCACCTCCCCTGTCCGTAGGCAAATCATCTTTTCTTGCCGCGGTACCGCCACCGCCGCCGCCCATATACCGGACCCTCGCCACGGGGACGATTTGTTTTTTGCCGGCATCGATGGTTTCTCCGAAAACGGTTGAGACGTCCTTTGGCTTCAAAAAGCGCGTAAAAAAGCGCTCAACAAATGATGAAGGCTCGCTGTCTGCCTGACGATTTAATGAGTCACCCGTTTTTTCCATCCGTCATTCCTCCTTTTTCGCAGCCTGTATAGCCCAAACGGCTGCTGCATGAGTGAGTCTTGAAACCGAACGCGTCGGCACCATTACATCATTAATCATTTCGCCGCAGCCACATGAATCACCTTTTTTATCAGGGAGATGAACGAAGCGAAAAAGCTTCTTCTATGGCAACATCGTGTCGACGGCCGGCCATTAAAAATTCCCCCCGCCGGCCATCCTTAGGCCTCTTCTCCTTTACTGTTACTATTTTTGAAGCGCTTCTTTAATTTATCCTGATGCGCCCGTACAATCTCTTCAAGGCTTATGTGGTAGAGGCCGGCAAGAACGGCCAGATTGGACAGCACATCGCCCATTTCTTCAGCCAGATTTTGTCGGATTTCGCTTTTCGACTTTTTCCGTTCTTCAGGATGATCCCGGCCAATCTCATAGGCACGGACAGCTCTGGACACTTCACCGACTTCTTCCATTAAAAATCCTGCCCTGATAAACGGGCCGAGGTCTTTCCAGCCCCTTTTGCTGTAGAAGTTTATCTCCCAATCCTGTACCTCCGACAGATTCATTGTACCCTTCCCCCTGTCCCCTTATTGTGTTTGTTTTCAGTTTAACATGCCAGCTCATTGCGTGACCGTGCAGCGGATTTTTTTGCCGATCCTGCCGCCGCTCTTTATGCGGCCCTACCCCAATAAACAGAATGAGTCATCCATTTATTAAGGCGCAGGCACGGACAGCGAAAATCAGGGATATCGTCTTCTTTATCTTTACACCTATATTTACATGTGTAAACAAAGCTTCTATAATGAGAACAAGCAATCCTACAATCATGAGAAAAGCGTTTATTCTCTGCAGACGCTGCAATCATTACAAATCGGGAGGACGTTATGTCAATCGTAAATCAGCAATCGAACAGAAAGTTATTGGGTGTCGCCGGCCTGGCCTGGCTGTTCGACGCCATGGACGTCGGTATGTTATCTTTTATTATTGCGGCACTGAAACCGGAATGGCATCTAAATGAAGTCCAGATGGGCTGGATCGGCAGCATCAGTTCAATCGGCATGGCGGTCGGTGCCCTGATTTTCGGGCTTCTGGCCGATCGGGCCGGCAGAAAGATTGTTCTAATCTTTACCTTATTGCTGTTCTCGCTCGGCGGCGGCTTTTCCGCGCTGGCCGCCGGGCTCGGCATTTTCCTTTTTCTGCGTTTCTTCGTCGGCATGGGCCTGGGCGGTGAACTTCCCGTCGCTTCCACACTTGTCTCCGAAAGCGTGCCCGCTGACAAACGGGGACGGATCGTCGTCCTGCTGGAAAGTTTCTGGGCCGCCGGCTGGATCGCCGCCGCTTTGATTTCTTATTTTATTATCCCTTATTACGGTTGGCGCATCGCTCTGATCATCGGTGCGGTGCCGGCTTTCTACGCGATTTATTTAAGATGGAACATCCACGACTCATCCAGATATTTGGCCCAAAAACAGGAGTCAAATCATCATGTTATCAGAAACATCGCCGAAGTGTGGTCGAAAAATTATGTCAGACGGACCGTGATGCTCTGGGTGCTGTGGTTCTGTGTCGTCTTCTCGTATTACGGCATGTTTTTATGGCTCCCGAGCATTGTCGTACTGAAAGGCTTCAGCCTTGTCAAGAGTTTCCAATATGTACTGATCATGACACTGGCTCAGCTGCCCGGCTATTTCACGGCCGCCTGGCTGATTGAAAAGTGGGGAAGAAAATGGGTACTGATCGTTTATCTGATCGGCACGGCCGTAAGCGCCTATTTCTTCGGAATTGCCTCAGCACTGCCGCTGCTCCTGACTTCGGGCATTCTGCTCTCCTTCTTTAATCTCGGCGCCTGGGGGGCGCTTTACGCTTATTCGCCCGAACAGTATCCGACCGCAATCCGCGGGACAGGAACGGGTATGTCCGCAGCATTCGGACGGGTCGGCGGCATCTTCGGCCCGCTGCTCGTCGGTTATCTGGTCACGCAGCATTTTTCGATCGCATTTGTCTTTGCCATTTTCTGTGCCTCGATCATTCTCGGCGTGCTTGCCGTGCTCGTGCTCGGAAAAGAAACAATGAATAAAGAATTGACCTGAAAACAGGAGGGATACAGTGCTTTTTTATTCTTTCTTCCGTAAAATTAAAGTAATCAGTATGCATAAGAAACGAGGGGAAATGAAGTGGCAAATAAAGCGCTGATCATTGTTGACTACACCGTCGATTTTGTCGCCGATGACGGAAAACTGACATGCGGCCGGCCCGGACAGAAGATCGAGAACAATATTGTCGGTCTCGCCGAACAATTCGTTGCCGATCAGTCATGGATCGTTCTGGCCGTCGACCGGCATGAAAAAGGCGATCGCTGGCATCCGGAAACAAAACTGTTCCCGCCGCATAATATCGCCGGCACTCACGGCCGCGACTTTTACGGAAAATTGGAAACATGGTATCAGAAGAACAGAGACTATCCGAGACTCTATTATATGGATAAGACGAGATACAGCGCATTTGCCGGGACCGATCTCGACATGCGGCTGCGCGCCCGCCGAGTGGATGAAATCGACGTCTGCGGCGTCTGCACTGACATCTGCCTGCTCCATACGCTGGTCGATGCCTATAATCTCGGCTACAAACTGGTTGTCCACGCGGATGCCGCCGCAAGTTTCAACCAGCAAGGGCACGACTGGGCACTGCAGCACTTCAAGAATACGCTCGGCGCGGACGTTGTCGGCGGAGAGTAATCCGACGCCGGTTCCAGGTTCAGACGGAGCGGAGCACATCATTCGCGGTGATTTTCATAAATCGATTTTAGGCAGAGACAGCCAAACGGTAACTGTGGCTGCTTAAAAGATTTTCGCCTGAAACTTTCAGAATGACCTGCAGGTTACCAATATGGGGACAAAATAGCAGTCAAGGAACAGCCGCCCAGTAAGGAAGCTGCGACTTCTGTTTTTCCGGATAGATGACGACTGATGGTACGGCCCCCCTGACTGTGGCTGTGATCGCAATAAAACAGAAACTATGCTTATTTTAAACTTCTTAAAAAATCATATGATTTAACTGGAGTAAATAGGAAATTATCGGCAGCGGCAGGTGAGAACGCCCAGGTGAATATATAATCGGCAATTTTTTTAAAGCGCTTTTTTAGAAACGTCTTTAAAGTTTCGTGAAGATGTACTATAATATTTATTGCTGAACGAAAGTTAAAAATTGTACGCTGCGTATCTTATCTTATGCATCTGCATCTGCGGTTTAAACGAATCACGAAGATTCGTGAAATAATCTATAATTATAGGTAGACTGCGGATAAATAGTTTTTGTAGATAAGGGTACTTTTGAGGGTCACGAAGATCGATTAACTTTTTGATTTCATCAAAGAGTTAATTGGCAGTCGTGACTCTTTTGCTTGTTTTGGTCATGTTTCTAATCAGCTTTCAGAGCCCTTCACCTATGTATCGTTAAATTCATTAGAGAGGCAGGAATGGAAGATGCATATACCCGATAACTATTTAAGCCCTGAAACCTGTGCTGTCATGGGTGCAGTCATGGTGCCGGTCCTCATCGTATCCGTCAGAAATGTCAAAAACAAATTTTCTCGCAAACGGCTTTCTTTGATCGGTGTCGGTTCCGCTTTATCTTTTCTAATGATGATGTTTAACGTGCCCGTTCCGGGCGGCACAACCGCACATGCGGTGGGGGGCACGCTGCTTGCCATCCTGCTCGGTCCGGAGGCGGCCTGTCTGGCGATTGCCTCGGCCTTGCTCATTCAATCTCTGATCTTCGGTGACGGCGGCGTCCTTTCCTACGGCGCGAATATTTTCAATATGGCATTTGTCATGCCGTTTGCCGGCTGGTTTCTTTATACAATGCTGATGAAACTATTTAAATTCAGGCAGGGGAAAATCATCGCCGCAGCGATTGCCTCCTACATTGCCATCAACCTTTCGGCCCTGTTCGCAGGCATTGAATTGGGTATCCAGCCGCTGCTGTTCACCAATGCGCACGGTGTGCCGCTTTACGCGCCCTATCCGCTCAATATTTCAATACCGGCCATGCTGATCGCCCACTTAACGATGGCAGGCATTGCCGAAATAGTTTTCACTGCTGGTATACTGACCTTCATTATGAAAGTATCACCTGATCTGTTGAACGAAGATGCGCCGCTGCACTCCCGCAAGCTGTCGTTGCTCATGCTTGTTCTCATTCCGCTGACACCGTTCGGCCTGCTGGCCTCGGCCTCTGCCTGGGGTGAATGGGATCCGTCCGAACTCGCCAAAAAAATCGGCTATACCCCAAGCGGCATGACGCATGGCTTCAATTATCATGCCTTGATACCCGGCTATTCCGTATCCGGGCTGCCGGACATCGCAGGATACATCCTTTCTGCACTTGCCGGTGTCGCGATTATTGTCATTTTCTACCGTCTGCTTGCCGGCAGGCGCAATAAACCCGGAAACGGCAAGGCGGTTCAGTAATGAATCAGACAACGCAGCTTCCAAGCTGGCTCACCGAAACTGATGAGTATGAGCCGGCCGTGCAAAAAAATCATTTTGTCGATAGAAATATTCAAACGCTGCAGAGAATTTTGCTTACGATGCAAAAAACGGAAGAGCCGAAGGGCTTTTTGGCGGGCACTCAGGCAGCTGTTAAACTGCCCTTTTTTTGCCTGATGATTCTATGGGTATCGCTGAGCCGATCATCTGCTTTCTTACTTATCTTCTCAACGCTTCTGCTGCTGATACTGAGCGTATCGCCGCTGAAACTGATTCAGCAATGTCTCGTGCCCGGCCTCACAGCTGCAGCGCTGATGTTCATCACACTTGTGCCGGCATGGCTGCTCGGTTACAGTCAGCTGCTCAATCCGCTCATTCTTAAATCGTGGATGACGGTGACACTGACTGTATTGCTTGCCGCTACAACGCCGCGTGACGATCTGATTGCAGCACTGAAAGTGTTCCGTATGCCGGATACATTCATTCTTGTGCTGGACATTACGATCAATTATATTGTCATGCTGTCCCGATGCGCTCTGGCGATGTTTTACGCGATACGGCTAAGGACCGTCGGCCGCAGCAAAACGTTTCATCATTCTTTCTCCGGAATTGGCGGCACATTGTTTATTAAATCACAAATGCTCTCACAGGGGTTGCTTGATGCGATGTATTGCCGCGGGTTTGACGGACATTATCGCAGGGCTGAACACATTCACTTTCATATGACAGACTGTCTGCTTGTCCTGACAGCTATTGCTGTGACAATCTGTTTCTTCAGCATTTGAAAGGGGGGCATCAACTTGATCCAGTTAGATCATGTATCCTATACGTATGACGATTCGGAAAATGCGCTGGCCGATATATCTTTGAACATCGCGGATGGAGCTTCACTCGCTCTGATAGGCGCCAACGGCAGCGGTAAATCAACGCTGATGAAAATCATCAGCGGCCTTACCATTCCGAGTTCAGGCGTCTATCGCCTAAATAATGAGGAAATTACTGAAAAAAAGCTTAAGGATCCCCGCTTTTCCCGAATGTTTCATAAACAAATCGGTTTTGTCTTTCAAAATTCAGAAACCCAGCTTTTTTGCAGCAATGTCTGGGAGGAAATCGCTTTTGGCCCCCTGCAGATGGGCCTGACCGTTCAGGACGTTCAGGCGAGAGTAACAGAGATAATGGATTTACTGGAGATCAGCCATCTAAAAAAACGTCCGCCTTATCACCTAAGCGGAGGGGAACAAAAGCGTGTAGCAATCGCCGCAACAGCAGTGATGAACCCCGATGTTTATCTTTTTGACGAACCCATGAACAATCTTGATCCCAAGAACAAAAGCTTTTTACGCCAATTTATTTCCCGGCTTAATCAGTCCGGGAAAACAATTATCTGTTCGACTCATGACTTCGCCTATGTCGATGATCTCTTTCAGAAAGCTGCTGTTTTTTCAGAGACACATCAATTAATCAGGTTAGACGACTACAGCAGTGTATTGGCTGACCGGGATTTTCTGGCTAAAATGAATATTATCTGACCAGCTGCTTTTTTCTTGATTGTACTGGTTTTTTTAATTCGCATGTTGATCGTTCCCGGCACTTTAGTTATCCGTAAAACTTTAAATTAAATGAGCCGTCTGATGATGTTTAATAAGTCATTGTCAGGTGGCCGATCGCGCTGAAAGCGCCGGCTGCCTTGAAGGCGGGGATTACGTCCAGCACGTCGAAGACGCCTTCCGTGACCCGCTCTTCCGTGCTCAGCTTCCGCCCGGAGATCAGGTTCGTCCCGGTGGCCGCATCGGTCAGCTGCATCGCTCCGTAGGCGGCACCCGCGGCGATCCCGGCCGGCGGGCAGGCGATCGTCAGGATGACGACTGCCGCTCCGATGCCGAGGTTCACCCAGAACTCCCGGTCCATCTGCTTGTCTTTGATCGACCGGTAGTCGAACCCGAGGCTGTACTGAATCGCTTCTTTGTACTGGTCAAAGGTGACCTTCTCCTCTTTGTCAAAAGTAGACAGAGTCTTGAAATTCTCGTACTCGTTTTTGAGCGAAGTTTTCATCAGGTTGTGGGTGTTGAAAAGGTTGTTCAGCACGATGTTTTTTGGGGGGGATCGCTTCATGCATGGCGATATTAGCCATCGTACTGGTTACCCGTATACTCGGTGACATGCAAGGCATTTTTCATGTGAAACTGGCTGATTGATGCGGCTGATCTCCTGGTCCGTATCATTGAATAGATATTGCGTACAAAAAGCCCTGAAAAGTATTAACATTCAGGGTTTTAAAGATCCATAACATTATGAATTTCAATTTTGTAACGGTTTTTTTACATTCTAAAGCATCGATGGTTCACGATTAGGATTCTGATTTTATCAGATATCTCTCTCTGAATGGTTTCCTCTGTTTTCTTATTATATTTTAAATCTTCTAAAATCATAACATATCTGAGAAGATGAAAAGAAACGATTAATAGTTATGGAATCTCTTCCATGCTGTTTATCCTTATATTCTAGTTGCTTTCTTAACGCTCTGAACGATTGCTCTATGAGCTTGGCTAATTTGTGATTAGATAACATACCTTTTACATTCAAATCTTCTAAACTAATGACTTGATTCTCGCTAATTAAATTAGTAGATGTAAAAAGCGAACTTACGAAATGGATAGTAGATTTACCTTACTTAATCAAAGTTTACCCACTCAAACCAGGGTGCGAAAGTTGAGCAATTACGATAACATGCCTATGAATTCTTCGAAGCTTTTAGCAGTGAAATAAGTCATAGGATCCAACTCTCCCGATTCTTCGTGATCCCATACACAAACAGTTGGATGATTTTTAGAGATCCTATAATCCAGGCATAGATAATCTCCAGCAAACAGTATCGCAATTGGCAGTAAATCTACTCCAATCAGATCTTCATTATCTGTAAGGCGCTCCTCGATACGAGTTAAAGTCACATCGATATCATACATGCCAAACTCATTGTTTTCTGTTTCTTCTAAAACACATAAAAATCTATCTATCGCATAAAAATGATTTTGAGTATAAAAATGACTTATGCTCAGGGGTACCCCCATTGTATTTTTTTAAAAAATCTTTATAGCTTTTTGGAAGAGCTACTCTCCACATTTTTTCTTCTTTTTCAAGAAATGTATCTGTGGGTAATGGAAGTACTATTGAATCATTATTTATCTCC
The DNA here is from genome assembly GCF_036598985.1 of Sporolactobacillus sp. KGMB 08714. Classification (NCBI taxonomy): domain Bacteria; kingdom Bacillati; phylum Bacillota; class Bacilli; order Caryophanales; family Sporolactobacillaceae; genus Sporolactobacillus; species Sporolactobacillus sp. KGMB 08714. The sequence goes on along the minus strand of NZ_JAUUBW010000045.1, from coordinate 36,722 downwards.
ACAAAGTTTCCTCCTTTAATTATCTTGGAGTATCTGCCCACATTCCTTTCTCAAGTTTTTTTTCTATTGGATTGGGCCCATAAATTCTGTAATTATCTGTATATGTTCTCTTATTTTTACTTTTTTTAGATTCTCAGTTTTTTCTGAACCACCTAAACCTAGTAGTGGTGTATAGCCAAAACATTCGTCATAAGCTGGTTCACCGTAAATATCAATGGCTTCAAAATATTGTTTTGCATCTAAATATCTATTTAAAAAAGTATTATTTTCTAAATCTGAAAAGAAAAATTCAAATCCAGCAGAGAGTCCTTTAAATATTCCTTTTCTATATTCTACTAATCTTAAATATCGATTCTCTTCCCAAGTGATAATATCACCCATGCCAGTTGCAAAAATGGGTACAGCTACATCACTTCTAAAATAGGAGTCATTCAATATTTCTACAAAATCTTCTGGATTAATTATTTTGAGATAACCTTGTAGAATACTCCCTAAGCCATATTCTTTCCAAATTTGCGTTAACTCATTTGGAATTAGATTACTATACTTTTGTAATATATCATTATCAATTCCGATTTTTTCGTGAAAATCTGTAAAAATATTATTCATCTTGATATTCTCCTCAGTTATTTAATGGGTTAGCTTAACATTTAAGTAAGTATTTTTTAATTGCTCCGGTGTCATTTTTTTTGCCATATCTCTTATTTGTTCATCGACAACATCAATCCTGTATCTCCATTGAATGCCAATAGACGAATTAACGCCTTTATCCCCCATACCTCCAATGTTAACAGCTCTACCCCCGGCTATCTGGTCTGGATTGTGTAAAGCTGCTTGTGTATCTAACCATTCATTTGCTTGTTTTTCCGCATCTTCAAGCGAAAGACCCTTTCTTCTTAACTCGCTAACTCTTTCTAAGTACGCATTTTCCCTTGCAGCTTGCTGAGCAGCATTTCCTTCTATAGCACGACCTTTTGCTAAATATCTTTCTCTATTTCTAAGATACTCATCAACAGTTAGCTCATTCATACCCTTTTCTTGCCCTTTAAGTTGTCTTTCAAACTCTTCAGCGTCATGTTTGGCGCTTTGATTAAATTTTACTTCTATTTCTTTAATCCTTGGAACATCATCCAAATGCTTAACAGCTCTACCAGCACCCTGAACATCCTCTATTTTACTATAATTGATCTGGGGATTGACACTTTCCTTGGACGCCATTTGCCGGAATGTGCTTTTGACATCCTGAATCAGACTCTCTCCTCCGCCTGCACCGCCGACCCCCGAAGCCCCGGCAAACTCCGGCTGCAGGCCGCCCAGGGAAAGCCGGTCTCCCGCGTTGGCCGCGGCTTGTTTCACGCTGTCTATCCCTGCACGGCTGATCTGTTTCAGCTGGATCAGCCGCCTTCCGGATGCCCGGCCCATCGTTTTCGTCAGGTCGCCCAGAGTCGTCACGCCCTTTGTGCCCATCCGGCCGATCGCGCTGAAAGCGCCGGCGGCCTTGAAAGCAGGGACCCCGTCCAGCACGCCGAAGATGCCCTCCGTGACCCGCTCTTCCGTGCTCAGCTTCCGCCCGGAGATCAGGCTCGTCCCGGTGGCCGCATCGGTCAGCTGCATCGCTCCGTAGGCGGCACCCGCGGCGATCCCGGCCGGCGGGCAGGCAATCGTCAGGATGACAATTGCCGCTCCGATACCGAGGTTCACCCAGAACTCCTGGTCCATCTGCTTGTCTTTGATCGATTGGTAGTCGAAGCCGCGGCTGTACTGGATGCTCTCTTTGTACTGGTCGAAAGTCACGTCTCCCGCCTGTTTTCCGGCCGCGGCCCGGTAGGACTCGTATTCCTTTTTCAGCGAGGCAGCCATGAGGCTGCTGCTGTTAAAGAGATCGTCGAATGTGATCGACTGTTTGGTCACTGGCTCATAGGCGGCGACGGAGGCGAGCGGGCTGGCCGCCCGGTATTCTTTGACGTTCAGCGTGTTTTGGGTGTGATACTGGCTGATCGAAACCTGCGCCATTTCCGCCACAAACGCGTCCATCTGTTTGTAAAAAGGATCATCGATGTGGCGGCTGACGGCGTCGCCAGCCTCACCCGTAAACGTGTCCAGTTTCCGGTAGTCATCGCCCAGTTTGTCGAGCGCCCCAGCCTGGCTTTTGTACGAAAACCAGAGGCGCCGGTCCTCGTCCAGATCGTCGATCGCCTTCTGGATCTGCTGAAGGGTCCGGTCCATCTGCCGCATGCGCTCCAGCGCGCCGCCCCAGCCTGAAATTTGAGCGATCGCCCGGCCCATGTCGTCCCATGAAGCGCTCCGGTAGGAAACATCCTCTCCCATGCTTTCCGTCACCGCCCTTCATTGATTGCGGCGGCCAGCGCCTCGTCCTGGCCGCTCATGATTTCCGCTACGAGCGCCAGTATCTGCGCCGCCCGATAGTAGAAGTCGCCGACATCCATCATTTTCTCCAGCGCCTGCCGGTAGTGGGCAAACGCGTCGGCAGCCTCTCCCTGAGTATAATATCCGAGACCGCTCAGCCGTTCGATCTCCGGCCGGATCCGATTTTGAAAAAGACCGCCGATCGACTGGGCCCGTTCGGCAAAGCGCTGCAGTTCATCGGGATTCAGGGAGATCTCTCCGCCCCCGCCTTCCGCCATCATCGTCATCGGGCATGCGCCTCCTGTCCGTAAGGAATGTCCAGCCAGTCAAACAGCTCCTTGTAGAGATAAAACAGGCTGGCCTTTCGTGTCTTCTGGCTGACAACATCTGTCCGGAAGAGCTGATTTTCAACCGGTACATAGAGAAAGTGGGAATAGGGCCTCAGATAGCCCGATTTTTCCTTCGGCATCCATTCCATCGCTAAAAGATCGGTTTGATTCACAGAGATGGATGCCCACAGCTTTTTTTCCTCGGCTGTGATTTCCTTCAGTAAAAACTGCTGTTCTTCCTCAGTCGGTTTGCGGTTCAGGAAGGGATGCGCCTGAAAAAGCCCGGTAACAAGCAGGCTTTTCGGCAGGATCTCCAGCCGGTAACTGCGCCACGGTTCCTGCTCGGTCAGCACAATCAGATCCCTGCTCCTCTCTTTTCTGAACGCCGCCATCTGATCGTTGATCCGGACATAGGCCGGGCTGTCCGCATAGATTTTCAGCATTTCAATGAGTAAAACCGCCTGCTCAGTCAGCCCGCCCGCATCCGTCAGGATCTTCTTCCTCTGCAGCGATCTTTGGGCCTTGATAAAAATCTTCATATCAAGCATCGCCAGCAGTTCCTGTTCCGGAAGGCCGAATAAATCATGCACATCCGCAGCCGTTCCGAGCACATAGAGCTCGGCCGGTGTCAGTCCGTCAAGCGTCAGCCGTTGATCTCCCATATTCACAGCCCCTTTATTTTCGACACTTCATCCGTTCCGGAAAAAGCGGCAATATCTTTTTGCAGAGACTGGAGGGACGCTGCATGCTGCGAAGCAATCTTCGTGACTTGGCGCTGATACTGCAGCAGAATATCCATGAAGGCTGAAAAAGCCAGTTTATTTTTCCCAGTCCAGTCGGGCTGTCCGTCAATATCCGACTTCAGTGCCTCACCCTGCGAAAGTGCGGTGTGCAGCGCGGCGTCGATCGTTTTCATGCATTTTATCGCTTCTCCCAGTTGCGGACCTCTGATTTCCACTTGATTATTGCCGGCTTTTCCCATCGTTTTATGTCACCCCTTCTTCTTGTCTTCTTCCGCGGCTAAATATTTGTAATGAGCATAGGCCCTTTCCGCCCCCGCTCTGGCTTCCTTCGCCTCATCCAGTTTTGTCCTCAAAGTATGCAGTTTCGCCTGCAGCCGCTCGTCCGTCCTTTCCCGCGCGGCACTGAATTCGATTCCCGGGATCTTGGTTTTCGGCACAGGATGTACGCCCATGTAGCTGCCTGTATGCCCGGAGATCTGATGAAGATCGTCTTCCGCCCGGCTGATATAAGCATCTAATTGCTGGCGAAGCTGATCATATTTCGCGCGCTTGCGCTCGGCATCCGTCACGCCGATTCCCAAAAAATTGCCGATCGAATCCCATATTGATTCTCCCAATGGAACGCCTCCTCATCTCCGTTTTCCCTATATCATTTAAACAGCTTGGCGGCCGCTGTTTTAACGTCCGCTTTCTGATTTTTATCCGGCGTCAAAAACAGATTCTTGACAAGGTTATCTCTTTGGCGTGGCTCAGTAAATGTCAGTTTTCTGACCTCCGCCGGTATTTTCCGGTAGGGCCCGTCGATTGTCACATCGATCTCGCTCGGGTTGATCTGCGTCTGCGGTTTGCTGAGACGGTTCGGCGTGACCTTGTCCTGCCTGATATTTTCATTCCCGTAGCCGGAAACAACAATAAATGACAGCAGGACAGCACTCGCCGGCAGCAGCATTTTAAAAAATTTCAGTCTCATGCGCCTTCTCCTCTCTTACATGGCGTATGATCGCTCTCGTTCCGATCACGGCAAATACCGGAACCGTCAAAAGTGCAATTGCCAGAATCCCTTTCAGGAACGGAAGATAGCCCTGACTGTTTGCGATCGAGAGGTACACGTCGGCGGCCGGATTCTGAAAAGCGAAATCGTCCATGCTGTTTTTCAGCAAAGGCAGCGTAAAGAAAACGACCAGCGCCGATGTAAGCAGAACGCCGGCAATCTCAGACAGCCGGTAAGCCTCCCCGATCCATGCGGACATAAGCGCGATCAGCCCGAATGTGAAGACGCTCCACATGATCGTCGCCGCACCGGTCAGCCCGTACTGCACCGCGCCGTAGTAGATGATGGCGGCGGAACTGATCAGTGCGAGCAGAGTCGTAATCAGTCCGTTCGTCATCTTGCCCAGGCTGCGGTAATGATAGCTGAAATAACCGGTCAAAATACTGGCGATCAGCACGGCAAGCAGGGTAAGAAAAGGCTGCTGAACGGGAGACGCAGGTGTACTGCTGTCGGCCGCCGCCGATTGCTGAACCGGGCCGGGTGAAACGTTGTTCACATTCCCGGCAGCCAGTCCGGCGAGACCGACCGGACTCGACAGCTGCTGGTAAACATTCTGATTGCGGTTGCCGGGCTCGCCCGTATTGCCGAGCGTCTGAGCAACCGCGTTTTTCAGCTCAGCGGTCGCCGTGACATTCTGCCCCCATGAGTTGCTCAGCCGGCCGGCGCTGCCCTGAACGCCGTTGACCATCGACTGCACGTCTTTTGAATCCTTCAGAATCAGCGTTTCATTGTCTGAGATGTTCTGGATGCCCTGATCAATCATATTCAGCTGATCAAAATTATTATCCTGAAGCGTCACGGCGATGCCGCTGCCGGTATCGGCAATGCTGATGTCCGGATTGGAAGTCTGAAGCGGCTTGATAATGTCCGCCGTCAGTTGCTGCGTGTTGGCCATGTTATTCGCCAGCACATTCTCCGCTGTTTGCAGATCTGCTTTTTGCTGCTGTGTCACGCTGTAAAAATTTTGAATGACTCCGTCCTTGCTTTTAATGGATCCGGTAATCGATCCGGTTGCGTTATTCAACTGTCCCAGATCTGTGTTCAGCCCCGAGACGGTTCCGTTTACGGCACTTGCATTGCTGTCAAGTGCCTGACCCAATTTTTTAGCATTATCATACTGAACATTAAGATTTGTGAGATCATTTTGAACTTTTTCATCCGTGTTGATGGCATCACTCGTCGTATTGTTATCAAATGCGGATTGCATATCGCTGCCGTTCAATTGAACATAAATGTCCATACCATCAGCAACTGCACTCAGTGTCTTGTAATAGTTCAATAGATTGTCTTCCGAGTAGGTTGTACCGCCGGAGAAATCTATTCCATTAATTGTGGCTGTAATTGAAGAAAAATCGGGAATGCTTGCATATGTCGTATTTTTTGTAATTTCAGTCTGTAAATCCGTAATCGCCTTGACGACTTTATCATATGCCGCTTGATCATTATTAGATGGATTGTCTGTCGAACTGCCTGTCCCATTCCCAGCCGATCCGCCTGTCGGGCTTCCCGTACCGGTCGAATCGCCTGCAGAACTGCCCGTTCCGCTCCCGGATGAAACGCCTGTTTGCTCCAGGGCTGTCTTCGCGTCACTCAATTTATTTTCTCCGTTCGACAGAATCTGGCCTGCCAGATTATTAGTAACCTGACGGAAAGTATCAAGAGCTATTTGCCGGTATATATTCTGAGTATATGTTTTCGTGCCATTAAAGACAGCCGTGATTTGATCTTCGTTATCTTGACCTAAATTCTGAAAGTTATTAAACAGCTGTGTCCCGTCCGTAAAATAACTGTTCAATTGATCCAGCTGAGTAAGTTCCGGCGTTAGAGAAAGATCCCCTGCTCCAGCCGTTTGATTTCCTAAACCGGACACTCCCTGCTGATACTGGGCAAGCATATCGTTCAGACTGGTCTGAGTTTTGGTCGAGGCATCCGTTACCAGTTTCTCATTTTCAATTCGCGTCTGATCCATCGTCTGAATCTGTTTCTTGAGCTGGTCATTGAATGTGTTCAGTGCGTCCAGCTGCCGGCTGATTTGTGCCTTTGTATCGGTCAGCGTCAGCTGTTTGCCGGCCGTCGTTTTTTCCGCCTGGCCGGTTTCGGCAAGCAGCTGATTGATTTCGTCCAGTTGCGTGTTAAAGATCTGCGCCATATTCAGGGACGACGGTTTATAAAAATCGGACATGGCCTGCAGGTACTGCTGTTCCTTCTGCAGGACGCCCGCAAAATTTCCGTTTATGTAATTGATCCGGTCTGAAATGAACCGCCAGTATATTTTGGAAAACTGCTGGTTCAGGGTCCCCCTGACCTTTTCAAACTCGGTCTGGACTTTCGCGGCGTCTGCGGCGGTCAGTTTCGGATCCGCCCGATAGGAAATGATTGCCGTGCTTGGCTTTTGATTCTCAAATGTCAGGATATTCTTAGTGAAATTCGAAGGAATATAGAAAACAGCCTGATAGCTGCCTTGACTTAATCCGCTGTCGGCGACACTGCGGTCGACGGTTTCCCACTGATAATTGTCCTGATCGGAAAAGAGCGGCACAATCTGATTGCCGAGATCCAGTTTCTGGCCGTTGAAATCGGCACCCTGATCCTCATTGACCAGCGCGATATGGCCGGTTTTCGGCACGGAAGGCACGATTGTCTGCGCCGCCTTTCCCTTCTTCACGGCAGGCTGCTGCGGCGACGGCGTCAGGTAGCGCGGCAGCGCGGCCGAAATGCCGACGATGAGCACAAAAGCGAGAATCAGCGACCCCCATTTTATCCAGCGGCTTTTTCTATTCTCGTCCATCCTGAAGAGCTCCTTTTTAATGAAATCGCGATGCGACCGTTTATTTTCAAAATTTCATCTGTTCGCTGTATCAAAGGCGGGCGCGTCCGTCCGCGGGATCATCACGCGGCGGTCCTGTCCCTGATGCAGCAAATAACCGAATCCGGTCTCAAGCACGGGTTCCTTGTTCGCAAAAGGCAATGTAAATAGGTACTGATCGCTTTTCCGAATGAGCAGGAGCGCGTCCTTTGTATTCTTCAGTTCGGCAACGATCGGATCATAGCCCTTCCATTCCGTCTGATTGCCGGCAGCAATCACGTAAAAGCCGAGCGAGGCAAAACGCTTGATCAGTTGAACGATTCTTGTCTGCAAACGGCTGTCTATCCTGCGGAGAAATGTGTCCAGACCGTCAATTAATAAATAATAGGGGGAATAGGCCTCTGCGATTTCCGCACGCGTCTGCCCCGTTTCCAGCATTTTTTCCCTGACTTCCCTTTCCCTCGCAGCAAACGCATTCTCCAGCTGATCGGCATACAGCCCAATCGATGCGGCATCTTCCAGATACATCCAGCCATGGCGTTCGGCCGCCTTGGCAAAGGCCAGTTCCTCGGAATCGCTGACTGCGATCACTGTCCGGCCGGAACGCGCGATCTGCTTGAGAAAGAGCCGGATTGCATTGGTCTTGCCCTTGCCCGGGTCGCCGACAATCATGAAGGTAGTCAATTGCCGGCCGGAAATGCCGAGCGGTTCGACGGATTCCGCATCCAGACCGAGGTAAATACGGTCCGCCTGCATTTTTTTATCCTGAAGGAATTGAGAGACTTCCAAAGTTTCCGGCAGCATCGGCACACGGTAGATCGTCCCGCTCTCCGGATGAATCCGGTTGCATGCATCAACTTCTTCCCGTACTTCCTTCAGCTGCGCACCGGCCGTGCCGGCTTCGAACGGCAGATAGGCCTGGATGCTCTCCAGCTCTTCCGTCATGATCAGAGCACGTCCGGGGATGGCATCAACCGTTTTCTTGACTGAGCCGCTGAATATTGTATAGAATTCCGATTGATCCACCATATAATGAGACAGGCGGACGGGCAGACTGGTCAGCAGATTCGGCCGAATACCGTTGGCGCGCGAGACGGACAGGATGAACTGGAAACCGAGGCTGCCGCCCTCCCGAGCCCAGCGGATGAAGGATTCCTCCAATTCGGACGCTTCCTCTCTCAGTGCTTCAAAATTGTCGACGATTATTTTCAGGTACGGCAGTTTTTCCGTCCCCTGCCCGTTGTAGAGTTCGACATTCGGCACGCCCGTGCGGCGCAGCAGATCTTTGCGCCGCTGAATTTCCTGATTCAGCCATTTGGCGAACTTCCCGGTCTTTTCCTCTTCATCAAGCCGGAAGTAATCGCCGGTATGGTGAAGCTTCTTAAGAGGCAGCAGGCCGCCGCTGCCGAAATCGAACAGATAAAATTGCACGTCGTCCGCTGAATAGCGCCTGGCGGCCGCCAGCAGATAAGAAGAAATAGTGGTCGTTTTCCCAAACCCGGACGCACCGAATATCGCCATATTTTTCGCTTTTTGCAGGTGCAGGTATACGGGCGTCTGTTTCTGCGTTTCCGGATGGTCCGCCAGGCCGACGGCGTACAGATCGCCTTCTTCTTTTAATGCTGCCGGCCGGACAAGATGAACAGGCAGCGGCGCAAGCCACGGACTCGGCAGCCGTTTCAGGCCCATCTCGGCGCAAAGCCCGGCGATTGCCTGCACGACTGCTTCAAGCTCCGTTTCCTTTTTCGCCTGGACCTGCGATTTCGCGTGCACCTCGGAAATCGGATACAGGCCGGTGTCCTTGACATAGAAGACGTCATCCTCGGATGTATAGATATTTTTCTCATAAGGCGCCCCGCTCCAGGCGGACTGAAAAAGTTCATACATCTCGTTGTTTCCGACCTGCAGGTAGCCGCGGCCGACCTGTTTCAATTCAGCCGCGTCGCTGTTGCCCAGTATGTCATTGCTGTCGGCCGCATCCTGCACGCGCAGGGCTATTTTAAACCGCGAGTTGCTGCGGATCTGATCATCCACGACTCCGGCAGGCTTCTGCGTCGCCAGAATCAGGTGAATCCCCAGGCTGCGGCCGATTCGCGCTGTCGTCACCAGCTCGCGGATAAAGTCCGGCTCCTCCTTCTTAAGTTCCGCAAACTCATCGGAAATAATGAACAGGTGAGGCATCGGCACCTGGACTTTCCCCTGCTTATACAGCAGCTTATAGTCGTCAATATGATTAATGTTATATTGGGAAAACAGCTTCTGCCGCCGGCGCGATTCACTTTTCACCGCTGCCAGCGCCCGTTCGCTGAAGTTCTTTTCATCGTTGATATTTGTCATCGTTCCGAGCAGATGCGGCAGTTTTTCAAAAAGCCGGGCCATGCCGCCGCCCTTGAAGTCGATCAAAAGGAAGGCCACATCATACGGATGAAAATTGACAGCCAGCGACAGAATGTAAGACTGCAGCAGCTCGCTTTTTCCGGATCCCGTCGTACCCGCCAGCAGCCCGTGCGGTCCGTGCGCCTTTTCATGAAGGTTCAGTTCCAGCCGATCGTTCCTGCCGCGCAGGCCGATCGGCACGGCAAGCGACTGAATCGGGTCGTGTTCGGCCCAGCGCCGGCGGATTTGCAGATCTCCGACGTCCTCCGCATGCATCATTTCCAGAAAGGATACACTTCCCGGAATCGAATTGGTGAATCGGGTCGTGTGCTTGAGCGAAGCCAGAAAACGGGAAAACCGTTCATTTCCGTCTTTAGTAAACGGATCCAGCTTGAACTTCTGACCGTTCGCCACTTTGTCCAGAATCATCACGTCTCCCTCATGCTCGTTTACACAGCGGACGACCGTATTCACGTTCTCATTCAGATCATCTTTGCTGTTGGCCAGAAAAATGGAACCGGCTCCGATCTCCGTAAAATCCTTGTTGAGGAACTCCACGATTTCATGTTCGTGAATCAGCCGGTCCGACGCGACGATAAAGACGATATGCGGCAAAAAAAGTCTCTTTTCCTTATTTTCCGTATGCTGCCGCTCTTTCAGCAGCTCATAGATACCCGAGAGCAGCAGATCCCTCGTCTGCTCGCTGTAGATCATGTTCCGTCCCCGGGTGCTCAGGCTTTTCAGATGCGGCAGCCATTTCAGCCAGGCCCATTCCGCGTACTCCTCTTCATCAAAAAAAACAACAAAACGCAGGTCATGGTAGCTGTGAAAAAAAGCCAGCTGCAGCATCATCTGCTGGACGGCCTTGCGGATGATCGAATGTTTTCCGACAATCCCGACCGGCCCGTCCAGCAGCCGGATGGTCAGCGGCACATCGTCAACCCGGCGATAGTGATCCACAATCGTCTTCGCTTCCAGATAAAGTTCGTCAAACGAGCGGTTGGAAAGCTCCTGATCGCTGCCCTGAATTTCATAATCAGCAGGCAGAGTCGTGCTGCCCAGCCTCATTTCCAGAAAATCATCGTCTGTCCGGCTGCGCTCCCAGATCCGCGGGCTCAGCCGGAAGGCAAGTTCTTTCAGCTTAGCGCTGTCCGGAAACTGGTAACGCAGCACAGATCTCTGCTTTTCGTACAGCCGATTCAGTTCTTCCCGCTTTTCCCGAAGGTAGCCGGTATAGTTGGCCTTCCGTTCTTTCTGATGCTCCTTCGCGTGCTTCGATTCTCTCATATATTGATAACCGGACGTGAAGATTGTCGAAAGAAACATGACGATCGAGAGGAGCATATAAATGCCGGTTGGCTGAACAATCAGCACGATCGACATCACGATGAGCATAACAAGAGGCGGCAGAATCGTTATCCACAGATTATGGCGGCCGTTTTTCTCCAAATCCGCCGGCCAGGAAAACTTGACTTTGACCTTCGGGCGTTCATAGATGAGTCTCGGCATCCTCTGATAGTTCGGATACTTTTCAGCTAACAGGGTCTGCGGGCTGCGGGCGGGGACAAGCTCTGTCTGACAGGCTTCTCCCGCAGTCAGGACGATTAAATCCGGCGACTTCAGCGTCCATTCGTTCAATCCCCATGAAACGACGTCGCCGGTCTGTAAAAGCGCACTGCCGTGTACCCTTTCCCCGTTGACAAACACGGGACGGATTTCGGAATCCGGCCGTGCACGCCATCTGTCCCTCTCTCTGATCAAAAGAAAACCGGCTTCGCCTTCATACTGCGGGAAGGAAAAATCAGCACCTTCCCCGGCAGCCGACACTTGAAGTCTGTGCCCGATGTAATAGCCGGCGGATTCCGGATCCGCATTCTGATAGACCAGCTCCAGCCGCTCATCCGCTTCATTGCGGGCAATCTCGCGGCGATCGGCAGTCAGGTACGACCGTGAGTCCTGATTGATCAGCATCCACATTTTTTCCCCGCCATCCCACTTCACCGTCATTTTTTGGCTGAATCGGACCGGAATGGTGATCGTATCTTTCAATTCGTCGCCGATAACCACGTCTTTCTTATGAAAAAGCTGCAGGTTAATCAGCTGATAGTGTTCTTTTGTAAAAAGCCATAGCCTTTCCAAAGGGCTTCCTCCTCCTTTCAGCAAATTTTCATTTTTCAGACCCGATGCCCTTGCCTGAAGCTAATGGCTGCCGGTCTGCGTCTTGCCGGATGATCCGCCGCTGCTTTGTGTATTCTGCGTGCTTTTTTGATTCTTCGCCGGCTGGTTCGGCGATGACGTTCCGCTTTGCGTGCTTGCGCCCTGCTGGCTGCTGCCGGCGGCAGAAACGTTCGCGGAACTGCTCCCGCTCCCTGAAGTGCTGCTTCCCGACGTACTTTTCTGCCCTTGCGTTATATCCTTATACTGGGACAGTTCGGAATTAATCGTCTGCAGCTGCTGTGCCTTGGCACTGCCGCTCATCGACATATTGTTCTGAACCGCCAGTTTTTCTTTAATTAGTGCGTAAGCCGTCAGCGTACGGTCATTGAGCGATTTCGCCGTATTCAGCGCACCGGCCGTATCGCCGCGTCCGACCTGAATCCAGTACTGATAGTAGAGCGTGTTGCTTTGGAGGGTCAGGTTATTCAAAATATTGGTGTGCTGCGTATCCGTCAGCGGTTCGTTTTTCACATAAGAAACGGCCAATTCATAACGGACAACATTCGGCATATGATTATAGGCAACCGGACTTAAGACCGTCACAACATCGCTGTAGCGGTTCTGCAGGAAAAACTCATGGCCTTGCTCGAAAAGGCTCTCCCGCGGGAGCTGAATGAAGAATGCATAAATCGTCAAAATAAGAAGAGGAATAAGGACGGCTATGCCGCCGATCAAAAGTCCGTTTTTGATCGTATTCTTTTTTTTAGGTATTCTCGTGCTCTTTTTTTCCAGCAGCAGTTCTTTTTTCCGCTCATTTTCCACCAGGCCGGCCAGCGCGTGAAATGTTTTGCAGCGGAAAATGTCCTTTACAAACCGTGTTGATTTTGTTGCAAAATCAAATTTGACATATGTATCAAAACTGTTTGACGGGTCAAACAATAATGCGATGACCGCCCTGACATGCTGAAGCGTCTTCTCCTCATCGAATGCAACCGGCGGCAGGCTGTCCCTGACGCCGTAATGAAGAAAGGCCGGCTGAAATCCGGGAGAAAAAAAGAGATTTTCCGGGAAACAAATCGGAACGATCCGGGAGTGCCCGCCATTTTCAAAGAAACGAATCAGGTTGCTGGAAAAAATCAGCCGTTCAATCGTCGTTTCTGTTTCCAGTTCGGAAAAGCTCCGCAGTTCCGAATCTTTCTCGGCTGTGATCACGACTTCATCTTCGGTCGTTTCCGCTTCTCTTTTGAAACCGTCCTCAATACTCTGCAGAACGCCCAATTCTTCCACATGCCGCAGCGGAATCTTGACCCGTTGAAAGGTCAGCCTGTACAGATTGTCCTTTTGCTCCGCCTCCGCGTCCAGTACGGATTGAAAAAAGCTGTTCGAAAGTGCCATAATCGTTCTCCTTCACAATACAGTGAGCTTATCGCCGTCCGAGATTCTTTTATCTCCTAAGATATCAAAACCGCGAATCATTTGTTCTTTATTTTCGACGCGCACCCAGTATCCGCTTCGCGGCGCCTTCTGAATGCCGGCAATCGTCCAGACCGTCCGTATCAGCTGTTTGACCGGCTGCCGGTCCGAGACTCTCAGGTCCAGCGTCTTCCTTTGATAACGAGACAAATCGACTGTAATATTGATGTACATTTTATTTCACTCCATTGGAAAAAAACCGAAACTCTGCCGAGAGCTCCGGTTTCCGACTTTTCCTCACCCGTTGATTTGTCCGGCAATGCGCTGGTCGGTTTCTTCGAGCACGCTCGCCGTCTGCGCCAACTGCCGGTCGATGTCCTCAAGAAGCTGCCGCATCTGCTGAAAAGACGGGCGCAGCCTCTCATACTGATCCTTGAACGCCCGGCTTGAGGCACCTTCCCAGACCTGCTCCAACTGATTGATCATCCCGTCCAGCCGCCCGATCAGCTCGCCCGTGTTCGACGACTCCTGCCCGTACTTCGTCGCGTAACTCCGCAGTTCTTCCGGAGTCAGCCTGATTTGTCCTGCCATGAATAAAGCCTCCTCGTTTTTGGCAAACGCTTGCCGGAAAATGCAGGGTCCAATCCGCGCAGCAGCGGATCGCCGCTGAAAGCAAAAGGCCCCGAGTTCCAAGTCCCGAGAAAATTGATAGATACTCATGAACAGCCGAAGACCCGGATTTCTTGTTTTTCGGAAAAGTAAGCCTTTCCCCGCCATTCACTCGTATTATAAATAAATGTGACAGATTATTGAACAGGGAAAAGTTCCTAAATTTCCGTCAATTTTTGCGCCATTCCCCACTCATTCGACAGACTTCGACAAAAAATTGCAGGCCTTTTTTACCATCTCTTTTTTAAATTATCCTATTCTATCGGCATTTCCTGTCCATTCGGCAGCAATCCTCCGCCGCTAACGGGAAGATGAATTTCCGCATACCATTCTCCGTAAACCGCGATCATGACATGATAGAATACAGACGAACAGGAGAAACCATGTTCGCGCGCAAACGCCTGCAGTTCCCGGTGCGAGGCGGAGAACGGTTTGCCCTCCTCGTCGTGGCGGAGAAACAGCGTATGCTCCAGCATGAGAGACGGCTGAAAAACGAATCCGGTTTCGGGATCTGTCTTCAATGACCCGTTCAGCGGCAGATAAAATGTGAACGTAGCCCGATCGGAAAGCGGATCCATCCGGTCAATCGTCATGACAGGCGGTCCGACCGGATACAAGCCGTGTCGGACTGCCTCAATTTTCAAAGATCCCGCCCGGTCGAGCCACATCGCTTTCTCAATAGTTTCCGTTCGGCTCAGCACGTTGAACAGAATAAGCGATGACTCTTTAATGCGGCTGTGCTTCTGTTTTTCTGCCGGCATCATTGAACCCCCACTTTCAATTCGACATATTGAAAATTCAGGTCTCCCCTAAAAAAATGGAAGAACGGAGACGCCATCTCCAGTTCATTTTCTTCTAAAAATTGAAGCAGTTCCGCGTATGCCCATTCCGTCCGTCTTTCAATATTTCCGGAATAATAGGTCATGATCATGTTTTTCACGGTAAAGTAGCTGTGAAAAGAAAAGATGTCGTTTTCAGGAACATAGTTTTCTTCAACAGCGGCAAACACTTCAACAGCCATCTGCTCATCGGCCGGAACATTGTTTAATGAGTAGAAAAGCGTCCCCGTCGGTGTCAGATTCTTCTCCTCGAGTATCCGGCAGAAGTCTTCCAGCGCCTCCGGAAACTGCGAATAGTGAAGGCTGTACCGTCCGGACACGACATTTCTGAGCTTAATCGAATCATTTTCGATGACCATCAGGCAGCACTTCCTTTTATGGGGGCGTGTATATCAAAGAACCGTTCACCATTGACTTCCAGGCAGACATGGTAAAAGGGCCGTTCAAGAATAATCCCCCGCCTGTACGCGGCGTTCTCCAGTTCCCGGTATGACGCTGCAAACGGTTCATCCGCTTCATAATGGCGAATGGCTGCCGTTTTTCTGAGACAAAGACGGCTGCGAAAGCCGAGTGCCCGCCCGGCGGGTCCTTCGACAGGCGAACTGAGCGGCAGAAATAATCCGTACTCCCGCAGTTCAGGCTCGTTTTTCACTCCGCCGATTGTCATCACGAGCGGTCCGTTCGGATAAACACCGCTTTCAAGCGCCAGCTTTCTCAGTTCCTCCCCCTCTTCATGCCAGCGGTCCACCCCGCAGATAACCGAACGGCTCAGCAGATTGAGAAGGACCAGCGAACTTTGCTTAACCCTCATCATCAGGACTCCTTTCATTCTTTCAATTGTTCATGCGTTCTTTTATAATTGTCAGCACAGATGAGGATGAGCAAAAACCAATGATTAACGGTATGATCCGTGTCGCCCTTTTTTTTCACGTTCCGGCCGTTTCATGGCTTCTTTTTTCTCCTTTTCTAACCGATTAATCTGTTTTAAAAGAATCTTATTCTTCCTGTCGATTCCTACTTGTTGTTCGGCTGTTACATTAAACGACGGAAAGCGGAGCTTGCAATAGAATACAAAAATAAATTCAGTCGATACAACCGTGTACATCAAAAACGACATGACAAGCATTATAGAAAGAATCATTATGTCCTGTCCCATGTTTCCAAGGAAGCTCATTACTATGCCTCCTAAAATGACGATCGGAAATATAATACTAAACATCGATGAAAAACTATTTACTCGTTCACCATACTGTTTTCCCATAAGTCCACGACCGTTCTCTTTAAATTCTCCTTTCTGAAGAAGATGATAGGCTCTTAATAGAGAAAGGCCAAAAATGAATATGCTTCCTAGAGCATAAAAAATTAGCGTATTGAAAAAAGGAAATGTCAGAAAATCCATTTTAGTTTTAACTAAAAAAAACAATGTCATTTCGAATGACATTTTTGGTGCACTTAATAAAAGAATCAACATTTGGAACTTTTGATATTTTAAACTAAGTCTCTTAGAAATAAATAACAGAGTAACTAAAAATAATATGCAGGCAGTCAATTCTTGAAAAAAGAAAAAAGGAAACCAAAATTGGCTGAAATTTGAACTTACCGATTGTGACGCTGCATATGCACCAAAAACCATCAACAAAGACAAAAACGGATATATAAAAACCATTTTACCTAGCCTTACCGGATTAAGCCGTCCCGACGAAACGCCATTTCGGAAAAACTCGAAATCTTGTTCAGAAAAGCTGCTTAATACCCTCACACTAACCCCGCCAATCTTTATCCGCAGATTGGATGACTTTGCTCATTTCATCCGCGGAGATTTTTTGAGCTTTTTCTTTTTTCATGATTTTGCTGCTTCATGGCTTCTTTTTTCTCTTTTTCTAACCGATTGATCTGTTTAAAAAGGATCTTATTCTTCCTGTCCATCCTCACTTGTTGTTCGGCTGTGATATTAAACGATGGAAAACGAAGCTTGCAGTAGAATACAAAAATAAACTCAGTTAATCCTACAGTGTACATAATTAAAGACATCAAAAGCATAGCAGCAATAAGAAGTAGATCCTCACCTAAATTCCCAATGAAAGACCCCAAAAGGCCACCTAAAATAGTTACAGCGAAGACTATAACAAATAAAGAAGGAAAATTATTAATTCGTTCACTATACTGCTTTCCCGCAAGTCCACGCCCCCCTTCTTTAAATTCTCCCTTTTGAAGAAGACGATAGGCTCTTAATAAAGACAGGCCAAAAATGAATAGACTGCCAATAGTATAAATAATCATGGCGTTAGTAAACGGAAAGTGCATAAAATCAATTCTGGTTTTAACAAATGAAGCAAGCGCCAGACAATATGTCATTTGAAATACACTTAAAACAAGGGTAAGCATTTGTATTTTTTGAAACTTTAAACTAATTTTTTTAAAGAAAAACAAGATAGATAGTAATCCAAAAATAATGATTGCAACCCATTGAATGATAAATATGGGTATCCAATCCTTATATGGAGTGTTGACTGATTTATCAAAAACAGTAAAAGAGACAACGCCAACATATAAAAAAGAAAGTAGAGGAAAAATAAATAACGCCTGGCCCATACTAACGGGGTTTAACCGTCCGGAAACAACGCCATTTCGGAAAAATTCAAAGTCTTGTTCAGAAAAACTGCTTAATGCCCTCACGCTAACCCCGCCGATCTTTTTCCGCATATCAGATGACATTGCTTATTCTATCCGCGAAGATTTTTTGAGTTTTTCCTTTTCCCATGCTTTTGCCGCTTTATGGCTTCTTTTTCCTCTTTTTCTAACCGATCGATATGTTTAAAGAAAAGCTTACCCTCCTTGTCGATCTTCACTTGTTGTTCAGCTGTGACATTAAATGACGGAAAGCGGAGCTTGCAGTACAGCACGAAAATAAATTCTGTGACACCGACAGAATAAATGATGGCTGATAACCCAAACATGGCAACAACAACAACAAAGGTGAATCCTGTTTCTCCAAAAAAAGCGGCTCCTATGGCTCCAATGAAAGCCGCCCCAAGTGCAAAACTAAATATATTGGAAAAGCGGGATATTTTTTCGTTATACTGCCTGCCCAGCAATCCATGCCCATTTTCTCTAAATTGACCTGCTTGAAGCAGACGGTATCCTCTAAATATCGATAAAAGGAACAGCAGAATACTTCCTAAAATATATAAAATAACAATCCAATCAAAAGGCAGGGCTGTAACTTGTTGCTTCAACGCTCCTAAACATGCAAAAGTTAAATCGAAGGCCATTTTAATTGCATTCAAGATCAGCACAACCATTTGGAATTTTTGAAATTTCAAGCTTAACCATTTTGAAAAAAAAAGTATAGATAAAATGAACAACAAAGCAGCAGAAAATACTTGAAAAATCACGAGAAAAGACCAATTTTTCCCTAATATTCCTTGTAACGTTAATGCCCAGCTTCCGTAGACGCCTAATGAAGATATAAGTGGAAAAATAAACAATCCTCCACCCATACTAACGGGATTTAGCCGTTCCGATGAAACGCCATTTCTGAATAACTCAAAGTCTTGTTCAGAAAAACTACTTAATGCCCTCATTAATTCTGCTCCTATAACTAATAAAATTTACCTAAACCCCAATGCTATTTTGCTTCCCAGACCATGAATTTCATCTTTAGCATAATTCACGAAACTTTTCCCAAAAAATTTATGATTTAATAAAAAACTCGCACCTAATCCCACACCGGCCCCTACTACAGTTCCCAGTGGCGGCAAGAAGAAAGAGCCGGCGAAGGCCCCCGCACCGGCTGCTGCAGCCGAAGCGCCGAGATCCACACCAATATCTTCTGTAATATTGGCAACTTTTTCCCCGCTCATTTTTTCATTTTTATGAGCCTCAATATCGGAATATACAGTAAAACCGACACCGGCAATGCCGGCAGCCTTTCCGAATTTCCCCATGCTGCCCAGCTTTGTCCAGCTGCTTTTTTGGACGAAATCCCAGTTGCTGCTCAGGCTGCTTTTCACACCGCCGTTTAAAACTTTTAATTTGCCTGCCATGCCTTTCTTATTCAATAAATAATTTTTCACATCAGAGGACTCAGTGATCAGACCATCCCCAGCAAGACTCGGCCCTTTTCCCCCGCCGATTCTGATCGGATCACCGTTTGTTAATTTCATATTAAACGTATAATTTTTTGACAGTTTTCCTTGGCGTCCCAGGTACAGCTCCATCCACTTTTTATCACCGGTAATGTAAATATAATTGCCCTTCTTTACTATTTTCAGGCCCTTCATCGCAGCTAGACCCGCAGGCAGAGTTTTTGCCGTCAGTGCCGAGAGCGTGATCGTATATTTTGCGCCGTTTTTTACGAGCACAAGATTACCGTTCTGCCCCGTTTTAGGAACATCGCTAGCATAGGCGGTTTCTACGGCCTTCGTTCTCTGAATCAGTTCTTTGCCGATCGCTGTTTGCGCGAAAGAGCCTCCCAGATAAAAGGACTCGGTGCCTAGATGAGGGCTGTAATCTTTCTTTATCTTGGTCATCGCCCGCTCGATTGCTGTCAGGAGCGGCATCAGGTCGCCGGTAAAATCAGCCGAAACAAAAGACATGAACTGGTCTTTCAATTGGCCGGTTTCCCGGTCCTGCAGTTCGACGTCCGACGAGAACGCCATTGTGGAAGGGACATTGAAAAAGGAGACATCACTGACGGCACGGACGTCCGCCGCCAGCCGGCTTTCAATTCCGTTAAAATGGCTTTTCAGCTGTCTCAGCTGTCTGCGGACGTCATCCAGATGCTCCGAACGGATTACTGCATTGGAGGCGCTGTCGACCTGCCGGTCAAACTGCTGCAGCATTTTCTTATACACCTGCTGCAGCCGCTCCCCCGCCTGAATCAGGCTTTTAATCAGCGTCAGATGAACTTCGCCGAAATAGGCGTGGATGCTGTCCGCAGCCGCCCCTTCAAAAGACTGAAGCGCGTTGAATTCCCTGATTTCAGATTGAACTCTTTGCAGCGCATCCGCCGCCGCGGCCTCTTGAGGCGCCAGTTGGCTTTCTATTCTTCTCGGTTCTGCAATTCGGACTTTCGGCATCGAACCGCCTCGCTTTTCGTCATCATTTAACGTGTGCAGAGAGATAGTGTGCCAGTTTCTGATCGGTTTGCTCGATTTCGTCCCCGATTTTTTTCAGTTTCGAAACTTCGGAATGAAGCGACGACTGATAATCGCGCAGCAGGCGCTGCCACTGTTCAATTGCCTTGCTGAGTTCCCTGATCGATCGGGCATCGGTCTCGTGAAGACTTGTGTCGACAGGACGGCCGGCGCCCAGATTGGCAGCCGCCCGATCAAGCTGCGAGACTTTGCTGAAATACGCACGCGCATTGAATTCAATCGTTATCATCTTAATCACACCTACTTGGTTTTTAATGCGGCAAGAGACGAATGAATCGACGTGATGTCGGAGCGGCAGAGATTCAGGCTGCCGTTCAAATGTCCGATCTGATCCTGGACGTCTTCTCTTAGATGATGAACGGAAGTGATATAGAATTGATAATCCGCCAGGGTTTCCGAATTCAATCGGTTGTCAAAAATTCTCCGATGGGCACCGTCCCATTCGTTTTGCGGATTATACAGCGAATGAAATTTATTGCGGTTGTCCACAAATGAAGACAGATGCTGATCGATTTTTGCAAGCAGCGCATGCAGCCTGTTGATTTTTGCTGTCAGTACCGATTCTTCCCCATAAAGGGATGAAAGGTTATGATTCAGATTCTGCCGGATTTGATCGGCAAGGCTCGCCAGCATCGGTCTTCCCTCCCTCTTGCAGGCTATTAATGAATCGCAAGTGATGCTGAATCCGCTTCATTCCATGAACTTGAAAAAACCGAAACTCCTGTCGGAGCCTCGGCATGATCGAAACAATTATCCGTTGATTTGTCCGGCAATATGCTGGTCGGTCTCTTCGAGGACGTTCGCCGCCTGCGCCAGCTGCCGGTCGATGTCCTCAAGAAGCTGCCGCATCTGCTGAAAAGACGGGCGCAGCCTCTCGTACTGATCCTTGAACGCCCGGCTTGAGGCGCCTTCCCAGACCTGCTCCAACTGATTGATCATCCCGTCCAGCCGCCCGATCAGCTCGCCCGTATTCGACGACTCCTGCCCGTACTTCGCTGCGTAGCTCCGAAGTTCTTCCGGAGTCAGCCTGATTTGTCCTGCCATCAATAAAGCCTCCTCGTTTTTGGCAAATGCTTGCCGGAAAATGCAGGGTCCAATCCGCGCCGCGGCGGATTGGCCGCTGAAAGCAAAGAATTCTGTTTAAAAAATAAACAGCTGCAGAATCAGATTCGTGTTTTCAGGAAAGCAACCCCTTTCCCATTTCTAATTAATATTATAGAAAAATGTGACAAAATATTGAACGGGAAAAAGTTCCTAAATTTCCGTCGATTTTTGCGCGATTCAACACTTATTCGACTGATTTCGACAGGAAATTGCGGGTCTTTTTTACCGGTGACCTTAATCCGTTCATCGATAAGCTGCCTTTAAATTTTTTCCCGTCTGTGAAATTTACGCTTGACTGTTTTCGCCTGTCTACCGTCCGCTTCCCGATCGCCCCTTTCTATCATGGCGAAAGGGACATAAAGCAAGACGAATTCAAGAAGCATCAGTGCTTCAAGCGAGAGAAGATGCCACGGCTGCGGTCCGAGAAAATCCATGACGGAGGACGTTTTCGGCCTGTTCACGAGATACAGATAATTGGCGCCCGTCAGCCGATCGAGGAAAAAGATACCTGCCCCGTATGCGGTAACAATCAGAAAAGTCGTCCACAATGAACGAAATGACGGCCGGTAATGCTCTACCGCAATCATCAGCAGGCAGGCGAGAATCATGCCGCCGTGTGCCGTGAAAAATTCGATGAAGAGAAAATGGGGAAACGCATAGCCGCTCAGATCCGGCGTCAGCAGCGCCTGCAGCGAGCTGCCGATGCCCGCAAAATAGAGGAAGGAAAAAAGATAACGGTTTCCATTGATCAGCAGCAGGATTGCCAGCAGTGCAGAAAGATCGCTCAGCTCAAGCGGAAGCGATGATCTCAGCGACCATTTGCCGGAATAAATGAGCCAGGCCTGATAGCTGATTTCCGCGAGAAGCAGTAAGGCGGCAAGCAGATAACGCAGCCCGTTCCGCCACGGCGCCGAACGGCGAATGTGTTTCCGAAAAACAAACAGAAGGATCGCCGCCAAAGCGATCACGGCAAGAGCCGCCAGATGTTCCGGTGAAAAAAGACGGAACGGTGTTTCATAAGGTTTTGTCTGAAAAAATTTTCCCATATTAATAACACCCCGATGCAAACGAATCGATCTTAGTCTGCCGCAGGGTGCCCTGTTTCATGTATTGTTCATCTGAAAATGCGGTCCGGATTTTTCTGCAAATTTACTCTTCCGTCCGTTGTTCTTTCGGCGCATGCGTCCGCTTCAAAAACAGCGAAAGAATAAATGAAGCGGCAGCGACAATCATCGCCGCCATAAACGCCCGATCCATGCCCAATACCAGTGCTTTCAGCGCCTGTTCGGGTGCCGCCGGATCAGAGGCGCCTTTCAAATAAGCCTGCTGGCCGGAAACCATGATGCCGACGAACAGCACCGTTCCGATGCCTGCGGATACCTGCTGCAGCGTGTTCATGATCGCTGTTCCGTGCGGGTACAGAGCTTTCGGCAGCTCATTCAGCCCCGTTGTCGATACCGGCATCATCACCATCGCCATCCCGATCAGCAGTACGCTGTATAGGATTACTATGTACAGCGTGCTTTCCGAGGCCGTCAGCCGGCTGAAAAGCCAGACAATCGCACCGATGATCAACAGCCCGGGAATGACCAGCCGTCTCGGGCCGAATGTATCGAACAGGCGGCCCATTAGCGGCGAAAGCAGCCCGTTGATCAGGCCTCCCGGTAAAAGAATCAGACCGGCGCTGAACGAAGTCAGCAAAAGCGCCTTCTGCAAGTAAAGAGGCAAAAGAATCATCGTCGAAAACAGAATCATCATGACCAGGATCAGGATGACTGTCGCCAGTGAAAACATTGGGTATTTAAAAGCACGAAGGTCAAGAATCGGCTCCGCAATCGTCAGCTGGCGCCAGATAAAAAGGAGAAGAGCTGCCAGACCGACGGCCAGGAAGATCAGGCCGGCCCGGCTGTTCTCAGCACTCGCACCAAGCCCGTATACCAGCCCGCCGAACCCGACCGTCGATAGCAGAATTGAAAGAATCTCTACTTTCGGCCGGGTCACTTCCGAGACATTTTTTAAATAGGCGATCGCAAACAAGATAGAAAAGAACGCCAGGGGGAGCACCAGGATAAACAGCCAGCGCCAGGACAATATGGAAAGGATCAGCCCCGAAAGAGTCGGTCCGATCGTCGGTGCGAACATGATCACTAGCCCGATCGTGCCCATTGCACTCCCTCTTTTTTCCGGGGGATAGATCAGCAGAATCGTGTTCATCATGACGGGCAGCAAAAGGCCTGAACCGACAGCCTGAATCATTCTTCCGACCAGAAGAAAGCTGAAATTCGCCGATACGGCACAAATCACCGTGCCGATCAGAAAGAACGACATCGCACTGAGGAACATCTGCCGCGTCGTCAGCCAGCCGGCAATCAGCGCAGTGACAGGCATCAGCATGCCGACCACCAGCATATAGGCCGTCGCCAGCCATTGCACCGTCGCTGCCGAAACATGAAAAGTCCGCATTAAATCGACCAGTGCAATATTCAGAAAGGTTTCATTAAGAATGGCGACGAAAGCGCCGATAATCAGTGCCACAGTAATGGGGCCCCTTTTGATTTCCCGTTCAGAAAGTGTCCCGATGTTTGTCATTTTATAAACTCCTCTTGTCGGAAATAATTATAGAGCTGAAAAAAGTTTGGCGAAACGGGGATGCTGAGCCGGCAATAAGCCTGACGGAAGCGAAAGGGAGCAGGGCCCGTCTCTTCGCCGGCTGACTGAGCGGACGCTGTTTTAGTAAAGATGTGCGCCCGTCACGATACGCTTTTATCGACGTTCAGTGCATCCATTTGATCCATCGTTTCGAAAGACAGTTCAAAATCAAAGATGTCCGCATTAGCGACAATGTGCTCCTCCTTTGTTGAACGCGGGATGGCAATCATCTCGTTTTGTATATTCCAGCGCAGGAGCACTTGAGCGACCGACTTATGATATTCTTCCGCAATCCTGTTTAAAACCGGATGGTCGAGCAGCGCTCCGCTGCCGAGCGGTGAATAGGATTCTACCCGGATCCCTTTTGCATAGCAATAATTTCTGAGCCCTATCTGCGTCTGCAGCGGATGCACCTCAATTTGGTTCACTGCCGGTACAACCGCCGCTTCCTGAAGGAGAGTTTCCAGATGATGCTGTCCGAAATTGCTGACGCCGATCGCCCGTGCCCGGCCGTCTCTATACAACCGTTCCATTGCTTTCCAGGTTTCCAAATAGTGATCCCCTATCGGCCAGTGGATCAGATAGAGGTCGATCGTATCGATGCCGAGTTTCGCTGTGCTGTCTTCAAATGCCCTCAGCGTCGCATCATAGCCCTGATCAACAACTTTAGTTGTAACAAACAGGGATTTTCTGAGGAGCCCCGACCGGCGAATTGCTTCGCCGACGCCGCCTTCGTTTCGATAAACGGCGGCCGTATCAATCATTCGGCAGCCTGCCTGCAGAGCGTACTGAACGGAATCAATGACCTCTTTGCCGTCGCGGATCTGCCAGACACCGAGGCCGAATCCCGGCATGCTCACACTATTATTCAATGTCACTGTATCGCTCAAAGATTTTATCATTTCGCCCTCCCCCTTCTTAATGAAATTTTCTCATAGATTAAGCAAGGAGAAAAGAAATAAACTCTTATAAATTTTGCATGATTAGAAATAAATTTTATCGAATATTCCTCAGCTCATGTATCCAGTCAGGCCGCGGCATGAAGAAGGCACGGATTCTCCCGAAAAGCGATCGTTTGGCACGAGCGCCAGTCTGTTCTTTTGAATGTTCATGCGAACGGCGCTTGATTCCGTTGAAGAAGAGGGATATTCTGCACGGACAGGCGTTTCCTGTCGGAAGCACCCGATCTTTTTCTTCGGACCGCTGTGTATCCCTGCGATCGTTGGCTAAAACCACCGGGAATTGCCGGCTTGTCATCAGAAAAAAGCAAAATATCAACAGTGACGTGCAGAAAATCTACAGCAGCAGCCAAAGAATCGACAGTAAACGGACTGAAATCAATAATTGTGAATAATCAGAACAGCAAGATCGTCCCTGATCAATGGCTCAGCCGCGTACGGAGAGTTTTATTAATTTCCGGCCGGATTCGCGGTTCTTCCAGCCAAATTCAAGGTCCTACCGGGTTCCTCCGACCGGTTTTCAGACTCTTCCGGCCGAATTCGGAGTTCTTCCGGCTAAATTCGGGGTTCTTCCGGCCGGTTTCAGGCTCCTTCCGGCCAAATTCAAGGCCCTATCGGCCGATTTCAGAACTCTTCCGGCCAAATTCGGGGTTCTTCCGGCCGATTTCAGGCTCCTTCCGGCCAAATTCGGAGTTCTTCCGGCCGATTCCGGGCTCCTTCCGGCCGAATTCAAGGTCCTATCGGCCGGTTTCAGAACTCTTCCAGCCGGTTCCCGGTGTTGGCACAGTTTTTCGACCATTGCACAAGTTTATTGATCGCGGAAATGCTCTCCGCCTTTCGAGAGATTGACGGTCTCAGGAAAAGCCGATCATTTTTTGATGGCACAGCAGGAAAAAGAGCTCAAGAGACACTCATATAATTTTTTATCACGCATAAAAATATCGGGAAAGACTTTATGAGGATCAAAGCCGGGCCGACAGACGCTCGGACGGGCCAGCGGGCACAAGAGCCTTGACGGAACAAAAAAGAGCGGCCGATTATCAATCTATTTCGGACGCTCTTTCATATAATAACTGACAATTTTTTATTCTTCATCGCTGAGCCGGCCAGAACCACGAACTGGATCGTGAAGACGAATCCTTACCGGAGTCCTCGTTCATCCCGACCAGCTGCGACGACAGGTCCATGAACCAGTCGCGGTCATAGGTAACCAGAGCGAGGTCGGCCATACTGCGTAACTGACCGCCCGTCGGCGGCAGGACCGGGAAGGGTTTGATCAGATAACCGAGCGTCTCAATTGTCCGTCCCACGGTCGATTCACGGTCGCAGGCAACGACGTGGACTTTTACCGTTCCTGTACCGGCGTTGTAATCGACAATATAGCCGTGCATGAGTTCCCCGTTTACCGTTCTTCCCTTTACCCAGTCGCCTTTTTTCCACTTCAGTTCCTGTTGCATCATCCTTCACCACCGATCCTGTTATTTATATAGTATATTTATTCAACTTGTCCTTGTGAGCCGAAACCGAAAAATGATCCGAAAATGAGGTATCCGGCCCACTCATTGTGCGCCTGATCTGTTCCAAGAGAGAATCAATGGTCCATCGCTCCAAATACGTTTCGAGCATTTCCTCGGCTTTGAGGAAAGCCTGATCCATCACCGACCGGACGCTCGCCAGTTCGGGATCGTCCGCCTCTTCTTCCGAACACCAGTTCAGTTTCAGCGCCTCGCACGAAACAGTCCGGTAAACATGCGCAAGCGTAACGTCCGCGGGAGAGAATCCGAGGCGATAGCCGCCGCGCAGCCCTTCTTTTGTCGTGACCAGCCCATTCTTCCGAAGAACGCTCATAATCTTGCGGACTCTCGCCGGATTGGTATGAACCTTTCTGGACAGCGATCCGCTGCTCCAGACATGATCCGGAGCACTCGCCAGCACAATCAGGCAATGCACCGCTATCGTAAACTCGCTATTCATACTATCGATTCCTCTATAAGAAGATTAATGTAATTATAATAGATACAGTTTATAAAATCAATTGTTCTGTTTGAAAAAAGTACAGTTGGAAGTCATTTACTGATTGAATTCCGGAAAGTTCAGAAATGGATCGCCCGGAAACGCTTAAAACTCAGTAAAAAGCCGGAAGGCCCTTCTTTTCGGCACAGGCTTTTCTTTTCATACAGAGGACCTGCGCAAAATGAGAAAGCGCAGTCAGCGGTGGCCGATCCGTTCACCCTGCACATTCACCAGTCTGTCCCTTTGCCGGATCCGTACGTCCTCTTTGCTCTCCGTGTCAGTTATTCAGCATCTTCCTGCCAGCCCTTGCAGACGTCCACCCACTTTTTCGCCCGGCCGAAGGTATACAGCTCGTCGATTTTCAGCTCAATCGCCGAATTGCCGCTGCCGCACGCAGGGAACACAGTTTCGAACCGTTTCAGCGACTCGTCCATAAATACCGGCCACTCATTCTTCAGTCCGAACGGGCAGACACCGCCGACGGCATGGCCGATCAATTCTAATGTTTCATCCGAAGACAGCATGTGCGCCTTGAAACCGAAAGTGCCACGGAATTTTTTGTTGTCGATTTTCCCATCACCGGCCATAACAACGAGCATGGCGCCTTCCTTATTTTCTCCGCGAAAAGCGAGTGTTTTAGCGATACGTTCCGGTTCGACATGAAGATGTTCGGCCGCCAGGTTTACAGTCGCACTGGAGTCTTCCAACTCAATAATATCCTTGTCCCGGCCGAATTGTCGGAAATAGGATCTGACATCATCAACAGACATGGCCCGTCCTCCTTATCCAATCAATAGTTTTGGCGTATCCTGCAGGTTTGCCTGCATCCTATGTAAATTTTTTGCTTAATGAACAGTCTAACAAATTCACTGACCCTGTCAATAAAAGCCGGCTGGCAGAATTTGAGACAGCCGTTATTTTATATTTATTCCCAATCATTTGGCCGGCAGGACCCGCCGGCCTTCAAATTCGAAAAAAGCGGCGGCTCCTGAGAAAAATTCCGGGAGATCCGAGACATGTTTCGTACAAAATTCAAAATTTTTCGGATCAGCATCCCCTTTTGCAAATTGCCGGGATATATAATAAATTAAGTGTATAATCAGTGTCCGCTTTATCGTGATAAAAATTTTTGACTAGCCGAGAAGGGACGGTATCATGACAACGTATTACACAGGAAAAGAAATCTGCGGCAAGTACAGCGACATTGAAAATGACGACTTTGGGACGGATGCCCATCGATTCATTTTAACTGCAGTAGCCAAAGAAACATTGTATGAAGTGCCCTGCCCGTTCAGCAGCAACGGACGAAATCTCCTGACCTTTAAAGAATGGGAGGAGCACCCGGAAAACTATGATGGTTATCATACCGACAGCATTCAGAAAATGATCGAGTATATAAAAAAGGGCGGAACGATGCCGCCGATGATTGTTAATAAAAATCTGGGCCTCTACGACGGCCAGCACAGACTCACCGCCTACAGTATGATCCCCGAAATAAAGGAAGTTCAGATCTACAAGGAGGTGTGATCCGTATCGGAAACGCGGGAAAAAGGCAGTCCGTCGTTCCCGATCTGAAAAAACGGAGCTGAAATATGCTTCGCTTTTTTCTGTGCGGCCGAGATAATTATTTTCAGCCTGGACAGACTCATTTTCCGTTCCTTATTACAATGACAGCCTCTCTTAGGAAGAATAATTCCATCGGTGCCGGCAAATAGTAATTCCTGTAATCATCAAAAGGAGGTATGAGGATGGACGCACAGCGGGCTCAGGAAATTGCCGGGTCGCCGATTATGGTGAATGTGACTCATAACGGGACCCCCGTTTATATTCAGCACGTCGATGAGAGCATGCAGACCGCCCGGATTTATCCGCTTGACAATCCGGGAAATGAGCGTGAAGTTTCTGTCGCAAACCTGCAGGAACATGAATAAATGAAAAGCACCCGCCGCCGCGATTTTGGCTGCGGAAAGTTATAGAAACCCTGCAGGCCGGCTTCCTGCCGAATGCCTTTTAACATTTGTCGGTCCAAAAGACAAATAAAACACATATTTTTAGTATGAATGTGTATTGACATAACGGCGGCCAGTGGTATGATATTAATCAACAAATTAATAAAGTGAATTCTTATCCAGAGCGGCGGAGGGACTGGCCCTATGAAACCCGACAACCAGCACATGATTGTGTATGGTGTTAATTCCAGGAGCACGGATCCGTGTTCAGAAGATGAGAAGGAATAAAAAGCAGGCCTTCTTCATCTTGACGGCTTGTTTTTTAATTTTAAATTACAAATGAGTTAAAGGAGGCGGATGGCAGCAATTCACTTCAGACAGAAAAAATCGGAAAAGGAGGTGAACCGCACGATGCTGGCATTGAAAAACATCCATAAGTCGTTCAACG
Source organism: Sporolactobacillus sp. KGMB 08714 (assembly GCF_036598985.1). Lineage (NCBI taxonomy): Bacteria > Bacillati > Bacillota > Bacilli > Caryophanales > Sporolactobacillaceae > Sporolactobacillus > Sporolactobacillus sp. KGMB 08714. Next base: position 7,691 of record NZ_JAUUBW010000045.1, on the reverse strand, counting down.
ATCATGAAGTCCTGAAGGGCATCGATTTAGACATTAACAAAGGCGACGTCGTGACCATTATCGGTCCGAGCGGCACCGGCAAAACGACCTTGCTGAGATGCGTCAATTATCTGGAAAAACCCGACGAAGGAGAAATCGCCTTCACAGATTTCCAGCTGAACTGCCGGTCCGTCAAAAAAAAGGACATTCTTCGGCTCCGAAGAAAAACGGCAATGGTTTTTCAGCAGTACAATCTATTTAAAAACAAAACAGCCATTGAAAACGTCATGGAAGCACAGATCGTTGTCCGGAAAAAAAGTAAAAAAGCCGCTTATGAAAGGAGTCTGGAAGAATTAAACAGAGTCGGGCTCGCCGACAAACTGGACGCCTATCCTTCCCAGCTTTCCGGCGGCCAGCAGCAGAGAGTCAGCATTGCCAGAGCCCTGGCAATGGAACCGGAAATCATTCTTTTCGACGAACCGACGTCGGCGCTTGATCCGGAACTGGTCGGCGAAGTATTAAACGTGATTGATAGTATTGCAAATTCGGGCGTGACGATTCTGCTTGTTACTCACGAAATGGCCTTTGCCCGGACCATTTCGACAAAGGTCGTGTTTATGGATCAGGGGAAAATCGTTGAAGAAGGGCCGCCTTCTCAGATTTTCAACCATTCTAAAGAAAAAAGGACCCGGGAATTTCTCAGTCATTTTAACAACAGCTACAAAAAAATTATAACAGCAAAGTGAGTGGAAGAACAATGAAAAAGATTTCAGCCGCCGTACTTGTTTTCATCCTTTTATTTACACTGGGCGCTTGTTCGAACAGTTCATCCGGCGCAAACCAGTCCTCATCTTCATCGAAGTCGTCCAGCGTAAAAACCGTTCAAATTGCCGTCCCGACGGCCGAAAAACCGCTGAGCTATACGGAAAACGGAAAACTGACAGGCTATGAGGTTGAGATATTAAGAAAAATCGATACAAAGCTGAAAGACTACAGTTTCAATATTCAAAGCGTCTCTTCGAACGCTCAGCAGATCGGCCTCGATACAGGCAAATACGATTTGATTGCCGAAGGATTTTTTAAAAATTCCGTGCGTGAACAAAAGTATCTGATTCCGAATGAAAGCGACGGAGCAAGCTTGATCAAAATTTATACGAATGACGCCAATCAATCCATTACGAACTTTTCGGATCTGGTCGGCAAAAAAATCGCTCCGGTCGACGCCAACGGGGGCATATACAATATTTTAACGGCCTACAATACTCAGAATCCTTCGAAAAAAATCGACATTCCGACATCGGACACCGGCCTTTCGACAGCCGACCGGCTTAAAGAAGTAGCTGCCGGAAAATATGACGCCTCGGTTCTTCCGTCCAATCTGGGTGAGGCTCAGATTATTAAACAACTGAACTTAAAGATTCATACTTCTGCCCCGGTAAAAGTAATCCCGACCTACTTCCTGCTCTCGAAAAAGAACGAAAAGCTTAAAGAAGCCGTTGATTCAGCCTTAAAGCAGCTGAAGAGCGATGGGACGCTTTCCGCACTGTCGAAGAAGTATTACGGAGAAGATGTTTTTCAATACAAAATAACCAACTAATTGTATCGAATTACATTGCAATAGGTAACGGAAATCTGTCACTATTTTATTGAACATTCTCACAGCTTCAGAAGGGATACAAGCGAAGATGGATATTGGCTACATGATCAAAATACTGCCCGGTTTTATTGACGCCCTTCCATTAACGCTCGCCGTTATTGTCTGTTCCGGGTTAATCGGATTATTATTAAGCATACTTGTCACAGGTATCCGAATTAAAAAAGTCAAATTTTTCAGTCCTCTGATGGAACTATATATTTCTTTCACAAGAAGCACGCCTATTCTGCTTCAGATGCTTCTTGTTTATTACGGGCTGCCGGTTGTCCTGTCTTTAATCGGCATGAACATCAATTATTGGAGCGGCATATTTTTTGCCATAGTGACCCTTGTCTTTCATTACGGCGCCTATCTTTCGGAAATTCTCAGGCCTGCCTATCTGGCCGTCGATAAGGGGCAGAAAGAGGCCGCTGACAGTCTCGGTTTTACGCCTTTTCAGACACAAATCCGGATCATATTCCCCCAGGTTCTGCCGATCGCATTGCCGGGTTTGGGAAATGCTTTGATTTATTTGATCCAGGATACATCCATCTTATTCATTATCGGCGTGGTCGACATTATGGGTACGGCAAATAATCTGATCTCCAACGATTTCGGCTCAAGGCAGATTGAAGTCTTTCTGACCGTCGCCTTAATCTATTGGGCCATTTCTTATCTAGCGGACAGGTTTATCAATTTTTTTGAAGCCAGAACGGCAAAGTATCATCTGGAAAACGGAATAAAACGATAAGGAGAAAAGTCTTGTTCGAACCCAACATCTTTTTTCAGGACTTTTCAGGGATATTGACTATTGTCCCTTATACATTAGGGCTTGCACTTTTGATTTTATTTTTCGCAATCCTGATCGGAGGCATTTTGTCGCTCATTGATCAATATAAGGTCCCTGTCCTGTCCCGGGTCACAGCCGTGTGCATTTCTTTTTTAAGAGGAACGCCGCTGCTTGTCCAATTATATTTAGCGTACTACGGCCTGCCGAAAATTTTTCTTTATTTTGCGGAATTGTTGAATCTTAGGTTCGATCCCAATCAATTTAATCCGGTCATTACGGTGATTGTCTCTTATTCCATCTGTTTTTCGGCTTTTCAGTCGGAAATCATACGAGGAGCATTTATGGCGGTCAGCTACGGACAGATAGAAGCCGCCCAATCCCTCGGATTCAGCTCCGTTCAGACCTTAAGAAGAATTGTCGTCCCGCAGGCCGTCATTGAAGCACTGCCCAACTTTTTAAACTCATACCTATCGATTATAAAGTCTCTGTCTTTGGCTTTCATGGTTTCCGTTGTCGATATATTGGCGAAAGCAAAACTTGAATCCGCGTTAAACTTTCGCTATCTGGAATCTTATGCCGCAGCCGCTGCCGTTTATTGGCTGCTATGCGTGTTCCTGACTGTTGTTTTCAGAAAATATGAAAAAACGTTAAGAAAAGAAGCCTGATTTCTTATAAAAGGGAGGACAAGAGCATGAACCGATTCGAACGTATTAAAGCCGCGTTAAACTTTGAAGATGTGGACCGTATTCCCGTAAATTTATGGATGCATTTTTCCGCTTATGATCAGAATCCAAAACTGCTGGCTGAGAAACAAGTGGCATATGCCAGAAAATATGATTTTGATTTTATTAAACTGGCTCCGTTCGGTTTATACGGAGTGGAAGACTGGGGCGTCGAAATTGAATATTTTAACAAAATTAACCAACCGCCCACTGTCAGACGTTATGCAATTGAGTCGGCCGACGACTGGAAAAGGCTTGAAGTGCTTCCTGCCATTTACGGAACGTATGGAAAGCAGCTGCAGCTTTCCCAGCATGTCAGCAAACTGGCGAAGAGAGAATTCCCGTTTGTCCAGACGATTTTCAGCCCACTGACGACCGCCCATAAACTGGCGGGAGACCGGCTGTTCCTTGATATTAAGGAAAATCCCGCAGTTGTCAAACAGGCGCTCGATGTGATTACGGAAACGACGATCAATTTTGTTAAAGCCAACATTGAAGCCGGTGTCAGCGGATTTTTCTTTGCCACGAAATCTGCGACCAAAGATCTGTTCACGGAGGACGAATACAAAGAATTCGGTGTGCCTTACGACTTGAAAGTGATTAACAGTTATAACAAACAGACGTTCTTCAATATTGCGCACATTCACGGACCGAACAATCTGTTTCATCTGATCGCAGCCTATCCGGTGAATTGTCTGAACTGGCATGACCGCTGGGTTTCTCCTTCGCTTGCAGAAGCGAGAAAAATAACAGACAAGTGCCTTCTGGGCGGCATTCGGGAGGTTCCGTATTTCGATGAGAATAACCGGATCGTCCGAAAAAGCCTGCTTGTGAACGGTACCGTCAGTGAAGTGGAGAATCATGTGAAAGAAGCGATTCGTGAAGTAAACGGCAAGGGGCTCATTCTGGGACCCGGCTGTGTTGCCGATCAGGAAGCGTCCGAAAAAAATATTTATGCCGTGAGAAGGGCTGCCGTGCCCGGCAAAGCGAAACCCGCATCCGAGGCCACGACTGCCTGATGCCGATTAACCGGCAGCTTTGGTTAAAAGAAACCGTAAAGGAGCACGGTAAAAATGGCACATACACACGGCGGGCCTATATATTCTTACGGAAGCGCGGGCGAAAACATTTCTGGAAATAAGGAGGCAAGGACAAGGAGCGGACTGATTATTTCCCTGATCGGGCTGCTGGCCATAGCACTTTTTCAGGCGGCGGTTGCTGCGATATCGGACAGCACGGCGTTGCTGGCCGATACGATTTACAATTTCGGCAATCTGCTGACATCGATTCTATTATGGGCCGCTTTTTCACTCAGCCGCCGCCGGCCGACAAAGCGTTTCACATTCGGTTTTAGGCGTAGTGAAAATCTCGCGGGCTCAATGATCGTTCTTGTAATCTTTTTCAGCGCCGTACTTGCCGGCTATGAATCGATCGGAGGATTATTCGCCGGATCTTCTCCATCGCACCTCGGCGCAGCAGCCATTGCCGCCGCTGCCGGATTTATCGGCAACGAAGCAGCCGCTGTCTGCCGCATCCGGGCGGGAAAACGGATCGGAAGCGCGGTGCTGATCGCGGACGGCCGCCGTGTGCGGATTAACGGCTGGACTTCTCTCGCCGTATTGGCGGGGATTTTGGCGACATGGCTGGGCTATCCCGTCATTGATCCGATCATCGGCCTGATCATCGCTTTCATGATTCTGGTTACTGTTAAAAATGCAGCACGGACCGTTTTCACACAATGGCTGAACGGAATTGATCCGAAATACATTGAAACCATTGAAAAGACGGCCGCCCGGGTCGACGGCGTCCGGCATGTAAGAGATGTTAAGGCGCGCCGCCAGTTGGGCCATCGAATCGTTGCCGAACTGAGCATCACGCTTCCGTCCGATTCTTCCGTCAGAGAAGGGCATGCCATTGTACGGCAGATCATCCATCGTCTGCGGCATGAAATTGAACACCTGTCTGCCGTGCAGATTCATGTTGAACCTGCCGAAGAGCAGGGCGTATCCTTTCATACTCATAAATGATCGTCCGCGGACACGATCACACGGCGCGTCCTGTTTATCAGAGGAGCACCCCAATGTCTAAGGGTGCAGCCGAAAAAACGGGCTAGGCATGGTTTATCCGTCCGTTTGCTGGCCCGGCAAGCCGGCGTGATGAAAACAAATACCTTAAGGGGGCAAACGGCTGGTGCCTGAAATTAAAAAAAGCGGCAGGAAAAAAGCAGGCGAATCCGGGTTTGACGCATTGCTGAGGCAGGTCCGGAAAAAATATCCTTATGATCCGCAAAGACAGATCGAATTTTTCAGAAGTGAACAAAGCAGCGCCCGATTTGAATTAATCGGCCTGTTAAAAGTGCTGGAAATGCATCTGGGCGAGGAACATAAAACTTTTGAAATCAGCAGTGAAAGTATGGACTGTATCTTCCGCTCATTAATTGATCTGGCAGTCCATCTGAAGGAAGGCCTGCCCGACGGAGTCTATGAGTATACCCTCGGTAACTTAAAAGAGATAACCGATTCTATTTTAAAACAAGGCACAGATGCCGACGCCGTCAGACGCTTCTCCAAAAAATGCCTCCCAGCATCCGCTCTGCCCGGATCTAATCTGTTCCTTTAAGGAACAAACCGGCCTGATCCGCATTTGCATGCAGAAAAGATGGTCCCGATAAAACGGGATCATCTTTTCTGCGCTATCGGACACTATCATCGGTACCACGGGAGCGCAGGAAACTGTGCACACGGCCGGAACCATTGAGGCGTTGCGGCGGCGGACATTCCCGGCGAACCTTCTTCTCTTCCCGTCCCGGGCTCTTCCGGCCCCAGATCGATCATTCCAAGTATCCTGCTGCAGTGCTCACGATAATAAGTCCATTGTTTTGACCGGGGATCGTATACGTTCATGCCGACCCTATCCGTCGCAGGATTAAGAGACAGCAGCCTGATCGTCAGCATTTCTGCAGAACCGGCGAGCCCCACTCGATAATAATGGCCCGTTCTTCCGAGATTGATTTCGTTTTGAACGGCTGCGGACGGCCGCAGATCAGCCGGCCGCCTGCAAAAATCATTCCGATTCCGAAACCTGCCGCGGCAGTTATTCACGCAAACGTCACCTACCTACCCATTTTTTACTAATGTATGCCGGACAGATTCACGGGCATGGGCGCCTGTTCCCGATATCAATCAAGAGCCGGAATTTTACAAGAAAGTGGCTGCTCATAGGCCGTGCTCATGAAAGCGATTAAAAGTAAAGCAGTACGCAAAATGTCTATCGGGACGAATACCTTTTGTCATTTTTTTAAAATAGCAGTCTTTTCCTTTAAAAACTGCTCCATTCAGAACGATTTTTGGCATTGAGCATCACTTTTTTTAAATTTGCCATTCTCGCGATTTTCTGATGATCAGGGTACTGTTAAAGAGTATTGTAATTTGAATTAAGGAAGTGATCTCCAGTTGATTGTAAAGGAAAGAAATCCACCCCGAATTCTCCAGCAGATACGCGCTTTAAAAAGCCGAATTCCCAGCCATCATCCTCAATTTACTGAAATCAGTCGCAATGAAACAAGAAGGTCAAGTGGGTTTAAAGGTGAAGAATCCCTCGATTATTTTTTTACTGATCTGGCAACTGAAAAAGATTATTTTATCTTTCACGACCTCCGCCTTTCCTTAAACAATACTTTTTTCCAAATGGACACTCTTATTATGAATCGCTGTTTTCTATTAATTATTGAAGTGAAGAACATGGCGGGTACACTCTACTTCGATCCGGTCTTCAAACAATTGATCCGGGCGCTTAATGGCAGAGAGGAAGGGTTTTTCGATCCTATTGCACAGGTCGAGCGGCAAAAAATGCAGCTGACCCGCTGGATGAATTTACACCAATTGCCGCCGATCCCGATTGAATCTATGGTTGTCATAAGCAATCCTTCTACAATTATCAGAACTGAGCCCGGAAATTCCGCAGTTCCTCAGCGAGTCACTCATATACATCAAGTACCTGAAAGAATTCAAACGATCAGATCCACGTATTCGGAAGAAAAAATGACTTTGGCCGAACAAAAAAGAATCAGTCATTATTTAATAAAATATCACACTCCTTCCGATATCAATATTCTGAAAATGTATCAGATTACTGAAGCTGATTTAATCGCAGGCGTCCATTGTCCTTCTTGTCGTGCAATTCCGATGCAACGAGCCAATGGGACCTGGCACTGTCCCTCCTGCGGCTGCAAATCGAAAAATGCACATGTGCAGGCACTACACGACTACTTTCTGCTTATCTGCCCTGCAATAACTAATGAAGAATTCCGAAAATGGACATACTTAAAGTCCAGTAAAACTGCTTATGAACTCTTGCAAAAAATGAACCTTCCTGTATCGGGAAACAATCGACGTCGATTATATCATCAACCGATCGGTTTCGATAAATGATCTTGCTTATATCTTTTATGCTTCAAAATAACTTCCTTTTTTCATTAGAGCAATTCTCGATTCTTTCCGGGCGATTCTCTCTGCACAAGGCGATTTCAACTCTGATCGGGGCGATTCTTCTCTTTTTTAGGGCGATT
>NZ_JAUUBW010000044.1:0-17656 GCF_036598985.1 Sporolactobacillus sp. KGMB 08714 | reverse complement strand
AGGATGAGCGAAAAACGAGAGGGAAAAAATGTCCCTCTCGTTTTTCACTACAGACTGACCTTTTGAGACAGCCTCCATTTTCCCGAAAGCATCCCGGCAAAGCCGATCACATAAAGTACGGAGGCGAAAACAGCCAATCCCGTCTGGCTTTGGCGGCGGGAAGCCAGAACGGGCGCCAGAAATGAAGCGGGCAGAGAAATAATCTGCAAAACGAGGATCATCCATCCGCCTTGGGACGCCCTATAGCCGTCACTTACCAGAATAGACGGCAGCCAGGCCATCAGCACGTAGAAAAGAAGCGACTGCAGTCCCATAAACAGAGTCACGTACCAGGCCAAAGGAGAAGTCAGCAGCTTTTTCGAAAAAAACAGCGTCGGGCGTCTCTGCCCGCCTGCAGGCGCAGGCTGCCGCTGTTTCGCATGCAGCAAAGGCAGCATAACAATTACGGCCGCCAGCGATAATAAGCCCCACACCATCAGAGAGCCTCTCCACCCGAAACTTGTCCCTCTTTCAATCGGAATGCTCAGGCCCGAACCCAAACCGGCAAACAGGCTCATCACAACCGTATAGGCTCCTGTCATCACTCCTATCTTTTCAGGCAAACGCTCTTTGATGAAACTGGGGAGAAGGACGTTCCCAAAGGCAACCGCCACGCCAATGATCAGGGTACCGATAAATAAACAGCCATCATTTGCCCGGTAAGATCGTAAAGCAATGCCGAGAGTAAGAAAAAGCATGCTGGCAAACAGCGTCCTTTCGTTCCCGAACTTTCCGGCCACGCTCGCTACTAACGGTGAAATAACCGCAAAAGCGAGCAGCGGAAGTGTTGTCAGCATCCCGACCCAGGCGTTTGACAGATTCATTTCCTGATTAAGAATTTTTGACAGAGGGCCGACAGCCGTAATCGGAGCTCTCAGATTCGCCGAAATAAGCAAAATACCGATGAATAACAAGATGAATGATTTCTGACTTAAAACTTTATTTTTTGTAGCCAACCGATCGTCTTCTCCTTTGCAAACGGACCCTTTTCTCTGCGAAATCGGGCCCGCCTTCCTTCTTTTTTAGCTGCTTCTGTACATACCTCATGCCGTGCTATCGCAGAAGAACTGAAATTCTGCATTTTGAAAAACAAAACCGGCGTGTTGAAACGATCGCCAAAAATGCCGATCTCTCAGTCTCCTTCAGTATTAATCAGCCGAACAGACCCTGACCTGAAGCATAAATCTGCTGATGATCTTCATCAATGTCGATTTACCGCTGCCATTAATGGCAACACAATCGATTGCAAATGTTAATCGCAACTAAAATAAAAAGTCACGAATGCCAACTAACTCCTGAAACAAATAAAAGAGTCAATCGGTCTTCGTGACCGTTATTTTTTCTTTCCAAAAAACTGCCTCTCACAGTTCACAACCCGCTGCGAATCTTCGTGATTCGTTTAAAGATGAGCACTCATACACAGGCATGCACTATGTAATCTTCACACAACCGTTGCTATTGTACTACATTTTCACCAATTTCTAAAAGCCCCCCAGAGTATGGCCTCGAAGTTTTGACTAGTCGCTGAACCGCTGAAGCCAGCTATACGAAATTACCTTTTGATCTGTCCGGCTTCCAATCCTGAAAGCCCGTTGCCCGGTGTTTACTCTGCAAGAATGCCTGATAATAAAGTAAAGTCCTCAAAAATCGCCTTGTATCGGCAATTTTGAGAATCAGTAAAAGCTTCAGATTCTGCTGACCGGAGGAAGTCTCCGATCTGCTTGTTAAATATGGGTATTCGGATTTTAATGGCGGAAAAGAGCTGATAAGACACTCTTCTCCAATTTCTTAATAAATATAGAAAAATCGACACCAAAGTTGTTTGTTATAACGTGGTCTGCTACTTCATGCCAATTGAAAGTATCGAACATAGTTTTGTTGAAGGCATTTGAAAATCGTGGCTTGCGTTTCTTACGGAGATTCTCATTAAACAGTATCTTGGCCCGTAAGACTGCAAATGAATATCCTCTACCCATTCGTTCAACTTGCCTAATAATGCTGTTTATGAACTCTGTATAAGCGTCAGTCGGCCTTTTGTCGAAAGTATCTTGCCAGTTGTCTCGGCTCTCAAAACGTTTTTATAAGCGCCTTTTGAATTGCTGATTTATTTATTTTTAACGGGTTATATTCAAATTTTTAATCAACCAGGGCCTTATCAATGACAGGACCGTTACAGGCTGCATAGCTTTTGTGTGATCCATATCATGTCCTTTTAAGATTTCTATATCCCATCCAAGGTGCTCTAATTCCTGTTTGTTTTTTTGAAGAATACCGACAATATCAACTGTTACATTGCCGAAGTTTTCTCCAAAAACAATAGTGTCTTTTTCCCCGGCAAATGCCAATCTCGGAAAAACTAGTTTATGTTGAATTTCCCGATCATTAAAATCCATTAAATTTTTGTACAGTGTAACAAACTGTTTCGTTTGATTCGTGTCAAGCTTGACCTGTATGTTATCCCAATCAATCTTTTCCGGACCGATATGGTTTTGTTCATCTATAACAGAAGAATTTTGGTTTTTTAAAGCTTGTTGGTGTGTTTTATTTGTCACTACCATCATTTCTTTATAGGGACCATCTATTGGCGGATAACCGCCCATGATCAAGCTTTCCAGCCTGTCTGTCCGAATGGCTAATTGTAATCCAATTAAAGCCAACCAGGAATAACCATAGTAGCTGAATTTCATAACGTTCATTTCATCAGCAATTGTCAGAAAGTCCTTTACGATGCTTTCAGGTGTGAGGTTCTCTGGGTTCGGATGTTGTAAACGATGTCCTTCATAGTCGAAATATAAAATCTGGAAATTGTCCACGAGTCCCTCGACAAAATGTTTTCCTAATTCAGGATCTACTTCCCACAACTTTAAGTACTCGGCTTCCTGTCCATAAACAGATTCTTTAGTAACTGGAAGCATGATTGTGGGTAAATCGGAATTCCCTGCCAAGCCAGCTTTTAATTCTGATTCGTCCGCAAGTTTTATGCTCTTTTCCATTTCTATCACTCCAGAATGTTTCTATAACCATCATACAAAATTCATGCAATCTTTCGGTTTTCCATACTCTGGCCTTTATATATTGGGATTTCTGACTGAAATATGTTATTGTGGCACTTGAAGGTTTTACTTTAAGAAGGAGTTAGTAAATGGAGACCTATACGCCTAAACAAATTGCAAGGGCATTGAATGTCAGTACCACAACTTTGAGGAGGTATGAAGAACAAGAACTTATTCCTGCTGTACCCAGAACAAAAAGTAATCGCCGTTTCTACACAACGATCCACTTCCAGGCTTTTGCTGCCATCAGAGCCTTATTAAGAGGATATGATATACCTGTTGTTTACGAAGCAATGAGAATGATTAAAAATGCAAGGTTTGAAGAAGCTCTTTGGTTAGTCAATGAACAGCAGTATTATATTCAAGTGGAGAAACAGCGGGTCGAAGAAATACTGACAATGCTGCAAAATGCCGATTTTACTCAATATAATAACGTAAAATTTAAAGAATATATGAGTATTGGAGAGGCTGCAAAAATAGCAGGCGTAAATACTTCAGCTATCCGTCACTGGGAAAAAATGAGTTTAATCCATTTAGAAAGAAATAAAGAAAACGGCTACAGAATGGTTTCAATATCTCAACTTCGCAGAATACTGGTCATAAGCAGCTTGCGAAAAACCGTTTATTATATTGAAAATATGAAGCGGCTATTAAATAATTTGGACACCCAAAACTATGAAAAAAACGAACGTTCCTTTCAATTGGCTTTGGAAAATTTAAGTAATCAGCTATTACTTCAATTGAAAGGAATCACAGAACTGATAAAATATATAAACTTTTACCAAGAAATAAATTCCTAAAAAGTAATAAGTACACCGTTATTCCTTTACATTTTTCACAAGATATCAATCTAATACGTTTGATACCTAAATTTATATTATCGTTTGCCTTTTACTACTAAACAATCCTATCTTCGTACCCATTGTTCTTTTTCTATTAAAAAAGAAAATCCACTATATGTTCCGGAGGCCCCTAAATATAAAGCTCCTGGATGCCCCCCTTTATCTTCTGAAGCGAAAAATCACTTTAAGAGATCTTACTGTGAGTATTAAAATAATGGGATAGTCTATAAAAACAGAAAGGGGAAAGCCGGCAGATGGATTAGACTGCCGACGATACCCGATAAAATGATGAACGCAGCCAGAATCAGTGCAAAAGGGAAAAAAACGGTGAATAGTTTCTCGATAATGCATTTTCTGCCGATCCGGTACCGTTTCATCCGATTGAATCCTTTCTCGCAGTAACACGGGAATAGAGATCAGCGAACCTATTCGGATGAACGCCCCACTATAAATTCATAAATCGCCATCATTATAATTATCCCTGTGAATGAACTGAACTTCATTGCAGCAGATTGAGATAAAGATGTTTGTGCCGGTCATATTTTCAAACGGCGGATAGAATTTGCCTCTATAGATGCCCGATCTGCCTTTCATTACTGATCTTCGGCCTTATAAGCACGCAGTGTTTGCGCCAGTCCCTGCCGGAAAGGTGTCCTGACGATCGGTCCGACCCGTTTCCGATATTTTTCTCCGCTTAGGATAAAACCCTCTTTCGTAAGATACATGATTTCCGTGACTTCCCGCATGAACGGATCGAAAAGTCCGATCAATGCGATCATCCACGTATGCAGCGGAATGGCTCTTTTCCGCCGACCCGTGATTTCCCGGACAATCTTAACGATCTCTTTTCCCGAAATGAGACCTGAACCGGGAATATTCCAGTTTTCACGGGACGTATCGTCCCGCTCCGCCAGGCTGACGATCATTTGGGCTGCATCCGGCAGATAAATGTACTCCCGCCGTGTGGTCAGATTCCCGATAAAAAACGCGATACGGTGTCTTGTCAATCCTTCAAGGGTCGGCTGTAAATAAGCGCTTTGCGAAGTCGGGCCGTAGTAATCCGGCAATCTGACAATGAGCGGCTGAGCGTTGCGCCATTGATCGCTGAATATCAATTTTTCATAAGCCAGGCGAATTTTCCCCTTTTGTGTGTGCGGGTGTTTCGGGTGAGCCTCATTCCCTTCGGCAACTTGATGGCCGTAGACGTAGATACCGTCAATCACCACGATTTTTTTATGCAGACGATCGGCTGCCGTCATCACGCTTTGACCCATCGGCAACAGTTTATTTTTCATTTCCTGATAGTTGACATTCGCACAATGGAAAATGACATCGGCATCTTTTGCTGCATCGGCAACCGTGTCGGCGTCGAAAACGTCGCCGGTCGCGTAAGAAAACTGCTGCCGATTGTAGGCGGCAAATATTTTTTTCATCTTCTGCTGCGAGCGCCCGAAAGCAATCACATGGCTTCCTCTGGCGATGAGTTCCGCAACGATGGCCTGGCCTATTCCTCCGGTGGCTCCCAATACAAGGGCTCTTTCCATTCGTAGATCTCCCCTTTAAATTTAGTGATCAATCAATAACTTAATGTGCCAAAAAAATTGCCTTTCTCCGTTATTTTTCCGCCGCTTGTTTCTCCATCAATTCCGGTAATTCAAGGAAAAAGGAAATGTTGCAGAGTATGCCCTCGGCCATAAGCCGAGTGACCTCCCGCTCGGCATTCTTGATTCCGGCTTCCCGAAATCGGTTGAGCACATTCTTTCGAATCAGCAGCAGGCCCCGACGTGTAACTGCCATTATCGCAGCTTCAGGCACGGACAGACCGATGACTTGCAAAGCAACTTCGTACGGGCGGGAATCCGACAAATTTTCGTAAGCGGCGATCATCGCTTCGATGAGATGATCGGGATCGGCTTTCACGTTTTGAAGGGATCGGTTAATCCGTTCGTAAGCTCTGCTCAGCGCCGTTTCAAACAGTACCTCTTTTGTCTTAAAAAATTTAAACACATACGGCTGTGAAATACCCGCCTTCTCCGCGATGAGCGCGGTTGTCGTTTGATAATATCCTCTTTTCGCAAAAACTTCCAGACCGGCTTCGATAATCTCTTCTTCGCGATTCCCCCTTTTCGGACGGCTCATGTTCTATCTCCTTCTGCAATAAGTTATTGGTCGATAAATAAATAATAACTGATCGGATAATCCTTGTCAAGAAAAAACGTTCTTCGCCATTGAGGCAAAATTTTTCTCAGACAGAAAAAGACTTCCTTTCTTCTATAAGCCCCTTTCCCTCTGAGCCGCCGCAGGCCGACACCCTGGTTGACCGTGACATTGGGCTACCTGCCGAGACATCTCTTAATCGAAATTTCCACAGGCTGTTACCGATATATTTATCCTGGCTCGGGGTAATCCCTGTACAGATTTGCTGAATTAGATTAGTTAACCCATACATTTTATGGTTTATTGACCGTCCCAAAAGGTGTAAAAAAATAAACAGAAGATTACATTTGAATAAGCCGCCCCTTGCCAAGTCGATCTGACCAAAGCGGAGATCATCCATCTGAAGAGGGGAGCGGAAAAACCGTACAGCAGGCATCCATGCCGTTAATCATGCCCGCTCATGCCTACTCAGGAACGCAAGTTGTGCATGGACCCCGCCCCGTTATAAACAAAAAGTCCCGAAAAACCATCTGCGGAAGAATTTTCGGAATGGTTGAATAAGAATATAAAGATAGAAGGAACGGAGGATGTCGTCGGCGGACTTTTTACAAAGCCGGAAAGCTCAGTCGTGCAGCTGAAAACAGCAGCAAAATAAACAGCCGGTTTTTAGCCGGCAAGTGTATAAAAAGCTATAAACACTATAAAATTAGAATCCTCAAAAATCGTATCATATCAACGATCTTGAGGAATTATAAAAAGTCATAAAAATCCCTGATCGGAGGAAGAGGGATTTGAACCCCCGCGAGCCGTGAAGCCCCTGTCGGTTTTCAAGACCGATCCCTTCAGCCAAGCTTGGGTATTCCTCCAAAACAAATGGTGGACCCTGTAGGACTCGAACCTACGACCGGACGGTTATGGGCCGTCTGCTCTAACCAACTGAGCTAAGGGTCCAACGGGCGGTTAGTGGGGATCGAACCCACGCGTGCCGGAACCACAATCCGGTGTGTTAACCACTTCACCATAACCGCCATTAGAAAAAAAAATAGCGGCGGGGGGGATCGAACCCTCGACCTTACGGGTATGAACCGTATGCTCTAGCCAGCTGAGCTACACCGCCATGGCTCCACAGGTAGGGTTCGAACCTACGACCGATCGGTTAACAGCCGATTGCTCTGCCGCTGAGCTACTGTGGAATAAATTCAGAACAAGAACTAATTTAACACAAGCCGTCACGCCTGTCAATATTTGTTGAAAGCAGCCGATTCTCTTTCAACGACAAATGTTAATATACCATACTGGCCCGGATTTGACAACATTTTTTTGCGTTTCTTTCCCGGATCGTGTTTCACTTCCGCGTTTATCAGGAACCGAGTACCTATTTGGTGAATACATATAGATACAAAAAGTTTGAAAGAGGTGAAGGCTGATTATGGATCGTACACAAGGGGCCGTCGTGCTTAACGAAAAAAGCAAAGTGGTCGCAGCTGCTCTTTATCTTGGAGGTGTCCTGTTCTTTTTAGTCGGTTCAATCATTGCATTATCGGCAGCCTATCGTTCTTACGTGTTTGCGACAGAAGATATTTCTGTGTGAATGCTTTTCCCCCCCATTCTTCATTCCGCCTGCAATCGAAAAATGAAAAAGACAGTTACATCCGGTCGGATCTAGCTGCTTTTTCACTTTATCAGTTCCCATCTTTTAAATTTTATCGATCACGATTCTGGTTCCGTCTACAGAGACAACCTGTACCGGCATATTTTCCTCAAGAAAAGCACCGTCCGTAATGGCACTGTATCTTTTTCCATCAATGGCGACCGTGCCGACCGGATGAAAGGGCGTCACCGTCATGCCCCGCCTGCCGACCAGTTCCCGATAGTCCCTGTTCATCGATATATAGCCCTTATCGCTGGAAAGCCGGTCCTGAAGAGTCAGCTTTTCCAGATAGTCGCGCTTCGGAAGCCACTTATTAAAGAGAAAGGAACCGCACGTACCGATGGCAAACGCAATCGCCACCAGCATGCCGTACAGTAACGACGGCGCCGGAAGCGCACAGGCGATAATCATCAGAATAAAGCCCAGAATGGCGATCACACCTGTAGTAAAAAGTTTCCCGTCAATAATAATCAGAAGGAGTCCTCCGACAAGCAGCAGGACGATCCACGGCGATGCCTGATCGGTAAGAAAATAGGAAAAATAATAAATAAACAGTCCACTGCCGATGACGGCGAAAAGACCCTTTGCTTTGACCATGAGTTCGGCAAATAAAAAAGCGGATGCAAACAGGATGACGAAAAAACCGCTTGCGGGATATGCCAATAAACTCAAATCGGGCACCTTCTTTCAGCCGGCCGGAGAAAGGCAAAGTACGTCGGATGAGAGACAAAACACGGCTTTCTTTCCCCGCCTTCCCTTCTTTTCAAATAATTTGACCGGTCTCTTTTCATTAAACCATACGCAGAGTCCGGCGAAAAGCTTCTTTTAAATATTTTTTAAAAAAAGTGAATAGTGATTGGATTCAATGCGTATAGATGACTACGAGGAGATGATCGGATGAAAAGACGAATTTTTACCCTACTGTTCTTAATTGCTTGTTGGACAAGCTATACCGATCTGACATCCGGATCGCTGCCGGCCGGAACCGCGGCGCATGCCTCCGCTGCCTCCGCTCAATCCGTAAAGGCTCAGATTCCTTCCCAAAGAATCACCGTAGCGCCCGGAGACACACTGCTTTCGGTTGCGGAACGTATCAATAAGACATCCCCTTCCATTGATCAAGTGATCAAGGATTTCGCCATTTTAAATCCGTCGGTCGACCCGAACCATCTGCAGATTGGGCGAACGTATGCGTTTCCCTATTACGACCGTCAGCCTTAACAAAAAATCAGCGAATCATTTTCTCGCTACACAGCCGGTGTCTTGATTGTCCATGCCGCATGGAAATGTCAAAAGGCGGCAGCTCCGCTCGATTCATGATATACTGTTTCTGTGTGAAAATGCCGCAGATAATTCATTCTTACCCATAAAGGAGCGGATGGTTCGTGTCAGAAATTACGCACCGGACGAAAACGAGAAAAGTGAGAGTCGGGAATCTAACCATTGGCGGATCCAATGAAGTCATCATACAAAGCATGACAACAACAAAAACACGCGACGTTGCGGCAACCGTTGCTCAGATCAGAAGGCTTGAAGAAGCAGGATGCCAGATGGTCCGCGTCGCCTGTCCGACCATGGAGGATGCGCTGGCCATACCGGAGATCAAGCGCAGGATCCATATTCCGCTTGTCGTCGATATTCACTTCAACTATAAACTTGCTTTGAAAGCGATCGAGGGCGGTGCCGACAAAATCCGCATCAATCCAGGAAATATCGGAAAAAAAGAGAATGTTGAAGCCGTTGTCCGTGCGGCGAAAGCCAGGCACATCCCGATCCGGATCGGCGTCAACGCCGGATCACTGGAAAAACACATTCTGGATAAATACGGTTATCCGACTGCGGACGGAATGGTCGAAAGCGCGCTGCATCATATCAAAATTCTTGAAGACCTTGATTTTCATGATATCATCGTCTCGCTGAAGGCTTCGAACATTCATCTGGCAGTCGCGGCCTATGAGAAGGCCGCCCGCACGTTCAACTATCCGCTGCATCTCGGCATCACGGAATCCGGAACCAAGTTTTCCGGCAGTATCAAGAGCGCGGCCGGGCTGGGCATTTTGCTGAACGAAGGCATCGGCAATACTATGCGGATTTCCTTATCGGCCGACCCTGTCGAAGAAATCAAAGTTTGCCGCGAATTGCTTAAAACTTTCGGCCTGACCAATGCCGCGACGCTGATCTCCTGTCCGACATGCGGCCGTATCCAGATTGATTTGATCAAGATTGCCAACGAAGTGGAAGACTACATCGACCATATCAACGCGCCGATTAAGGTCTCGGTACTCGGCTGTGCGGTCAACGGCCCGGGCGAAGCGCGGGAAGCCGATATCGGCATCGCCGGGGGCCGCGGAGAAGGCCTTCTGTTCAGACACGGAGAAGTCATTCGCAAAGTACCCGAAGATCGGATGGTCGAAGAGCTGAAAATCGAGATCGACAAACTTGCCGACGAATATTTTGCCAGGAAGAAAGCGGAACAGGCAGAGATCAAGAGCTGAGAGGATCGAGTAGGAGGCAGTTCACACTGCCGACCTCTCACACCACCGTACGTACGGATCCGTATACGGCGGTTCAATAACTTAAGCACTTTGAATAGGCTGGAGTGTCTGGGAAAGATTCATTAATCCAAGATGCTCCAGTTTTTCATTCGTCAGGGTGTAACAGAGCGTCATGAGCACTGCGATGCGGCCTGAACCCATAGCTATGATCTGAGAACACCCCTTCAAACATGGGCCTCATCACTTGAGCCACTGCCTGCTGGATCACTCGATCAACAACGGTCGGTATGCCGAGTTTGCGCTTAGAGCCATCCGGTTTGGGTATTTCTACACGTTTGACCGGAGTTGGTTTCTAGGTCCCTTTGCGCCATGATGCTAATCATTCATCCCGATGTTCTTTGAGATAAGGCAGTGCCTCTTCTACGGTCATTCCGTCAATTCCTGCCGCCCCCTTATGACACTTCACCCGAAGATAGGCCTGATTCAGGTTCTTTCGCGACAGGACACGCTCCATCATTGAAGTGCCGCTCTCAGCTGCACCTTCACCAGAAGCCATACTGCGCGCCCCGGAGTACTCTTGGCCTTCCCTGCCTGCCCGCTTCCGGCGGTCAGCTTGATGTTCTGTTTTCTGCGATTGTCGCACGGCTTCCACCTCCAGTATCAGTGAGAATTGTTATTGTTCGGTCCTTCACTGCCAAAGACAGCTGCTATGACCTCGGCTGACTTCTGCATCATTCAGCCGCCCATCACTGCACGGTTTGTCGCTGTAGGACTTTTCGTCCTTCTTGTCGGCCACGTATGATACAGATCTCCCCGAGTAAGAGCGATAACCTTCGTGCCATGTAACTGCCAGCTCTACGACTCGTCATTTTGAGCGGTATCGGACTTGGGTTTGTTTGGCAACCTGATCCATGACGTGTAACCTTATAGCTGGTTCTTGTGCATCCGTTCAGCACTTTGCCTGAGACTTCCTTCAGATCCTCCCTCACAGGAGACACTCTTGTCCTCAGCTGGTAGTTCCGACCGCTACGGTCTACGGCGGACTTTCACCGCCAAGTTATCGCCCATGCCGGGCGCACCAAAAAAAGTTCCGGGATTTTAAATCCCGGAACTTTTTCATTTCAGCGGCATTCAGAAGCTCCGACCTTTATTCGTTCACCCAGGCCGTTATTTCTTCGACAGACGCTCTGGCCGGTGCCCTAAGCGTATTTCCTTCTTCCGGATAACCGACGTAGACACAGCCGATCACAAGTCCCTTGGCGGAAATGCCGAAATTCTGCTTCATCGTGTCGGTATACACCGCATCCCCTGTACGCCACATCGCTCCAAGCCCCCGCGCATGGGCGGCAAGCAGCATGTTTTCAACGGCACAGGCGGTTGCCGCAATTTCTTCCGTCATTTTTACTTTCGGTTTGTCAGAAGGTTCAGCGGTTACAACAATAATGACCGGAGAACGTTTTGCCTTGGCTAATCCCTTTTGATATACAGCCTCAAGTGATTCCTTGTCCTTACTTTCCAAATTCTGCTGATTGGCTTTCCCGTAAACATCCCCCAGTTTATTGCGGCCTTCGCCGGTCAGAACCGTGAAATGCCACGGCTGCGTGTTAAAGTGATTCGGCGCGCGCCGCGCTGCATCGAGAATTTGTACAATTTCTTCCTTCGGCACCGCCTGGTCCGTCACTTTGCGAACCGAACGTCTTGTATCAATGGCTTCTATTGTTTCCATGCTATCTCCTTCCTTTTTTTCACAATATCATCAACTATTTTCAACGATATTGTAACATATGTCACAATTACAGTGTTAGAAATATGTATCATTCAAAAAGACGCTTTGCAAATTGCAAAGCGCCCTTTCGTTGACCTTTTCACCAGAACATCGGCGAAAAAAGTTGGATCAAAACAGCAGCACAGCCAATGCCTATGGCCCAGCCGCCCAAAGTCCGTGCACCTTCCCGGAAGGCTATATAGCCGACGATGATCCCGACAATGCCGAGAACAATGGGGAGAAAGAATAACGATACGACGGAAAAGGCAAGCGCAAGCCAGCCCATGCCTCTCCCGTTCTCAAAAACCCGGCGCTCGCCGCTCCTGTGCGCATGATCATGCTCCGCCCGTCCGGCTTCCGGATCATACTGATCGGCCGCCAGCTCTTTTGCGTACTCTTCATTATTGTAAGCATGCTGCTTCCCGTATAATGAATCTTCCTCCAAATGATCCTTATCAGCCATAGCGACCCCTCACTTTCTTTTTAGGATCGTCTATAGTCTGACTCAAATGAATCGATTTAACTGATACAGATTATGGAAACGGAGTGATTCCGTTAAGCGGCAGTAAAAGGAAGGAAGAAGCTAACCGTTGTCCCTTTTCCCGGCAGACTGCTCACGCAGAATGTCCCGCGATGGTCGGCAACGATCTTTTTGCACAGGGACAGACCGATGCCTGTCCCTTTTTCCTTTGTCGTAAAAAAAGGCTTGCCAAGCTGTTTGAGGACACTGGTCTCGATTCCTGAACCGTTATCCGACAATGAAAAACGGTAACCCCTCGTTTCAACGGCTCCTCTGAAAAAAATTCTTTTCTCCGCCTGCTCCTTTTCTTCTATCGCTTCCAGCGCGTTTCGGAGCAGATTCAAAATAACCTGCTTAATCATGGAGAGATCGACCGAACACATCTTTTCGGAATAAGCCACATCGTAATCGAAAGAAATTTTTTTGAGTGAGCATTCCGATGAAATCAGAGAAATCAGGGACGTGCAGACTTGATCAGGCAGCATCTGTTTTTTCTTAATTTGTTTTTTTGAAAGGGTCAGAAAGCTTTCAAGAATTGCGTGCATGCGGTCTATTTCGGAAATGATCGTTCTTTTATATTTATCAAATTCCTGTGTATAGTCGGATAATTGCACAAACCCCTTGATCACGGTCAGCGGATTTCTCAGCTCATGGGCAAACTCTGCCGCAAGACGGGTAATCATTGCAGTGTGGTAGGCGGCAATATATATTTTCCCGTCTTTGCTGAATCCATTGTAAAGGGTGCCTACGCCGTTGTTTTCAACCCGATCATCCAGCAGCGCGGCAACAATGTCATCGCTTTCCATGATGGTTTTGAGGTAATTTCTGCTCTCTGTCCGGACATGTTCCGTAAAAAAGTCCAAGAAGCAATCTCCAAAGCGATCAACCATAACTTTGCCATTTCTATTGCAATCTAAAATACGACCTTCGGGAGTCAGGCAGAAGCGCATTTCCAATGACAGTTGATTCTCGAACAGGTCTTTCTCAGAAACGGATAGAAAGGATTCATGATATATGATGGTTATCACTCCTCTTTATATTTTACGTTTACGCCCCGTGCACTCTCAACACTCCTTAAAAGACAGTTCGGATTTAAACGTTTAAAAATTCAAACGCTTTTTGTGTGTATTTAAATTATACTTTAATCAGGAAAAATGATATAGGGCAAACGACCAAAGAATGTTTGACAAGTTTCGACTTTATGGCGGATTCTGTCGATTTTCGCCGATAAATTGCGTGTATTCGTCTGATTCGGCCGGCATAGGCTATGGTGAATGTTTCATCAAAAAATGAATTGGAGTGGAGAATGTGCATCCCATGATTCAGCAGATCGTCAATCAGCGGATTAATCAAGTCACGGCGGAAGAGCTTTACCGGCAGGCCGTTCAATACGGGATCCCGATCTCAAAAAATCAGGCCGCCAGGGTGGCCGGCCGTGTGCACGGAAAAAACATTAATCTGTTTGATCCCGCGGATCAAAGGAAACTGCGCCGGATTCTTGTTGAGGAATTAGGACCGAAACTGGCCGAAGACCTGAACCGGCGCTTTGAAGATCTGATGATAAAGTATCAGTGATCGCACGAAAAGAGCCATGAGACAGAACAACTTTCTGATGTCCTTACAAAATAAACCGGAGTTTCTCCGGCTTATTTTACATATTCCTAAGGCAGCGCGGCGAACAATCGACCTTAACCGGCGAGAATATCCTCAAGCAGATGAGCGTTAAAATGCCCGGCCTTCAGCATGGCGATTTCATACTTATAGGGCGGTTTCTTATTCTTTGTATCCGCGCCGGCACGGACATACGGAGTCTCCAGTATTTTCGGCAGTGCTTCCATCTGCGGGTGGTGAACGATGGCATTCAGCGGCTCAAAGCCGATCGTACCCAGGCCGATGTTGGCATGCCGGTCCTTTCGGGCTCCCAGGGGATTCTTGCTGTCATTCACATGAATCACTTTAATCCGGTCCGCTCCGATTATTTTATCAAATGTGTTCAGAACCCCGTCGAAATCATGAGCCACATCATAACCGGCGTCATTCGTATGACATGTATCGAAGCATACGGACAGTTTCTCATTCAGCCGGACACCGTCTATAATTTGCGCAAGCTGTTCAAAGCGGAAGCCGCATTCGCTTCCCTTTCCGGCCATCGTTTCCAGTGCGATCTGAACTGTATCGTCCTCTTCAAGCACTTCATTCAGCCCTTCGATAATTTTTGCAATGCCGGCCTCGACACCCGCCCCGACATGTGCACCGGGATGAAGCACAATCTGCCCGGCACCGATCGCTGCCGCCCGATCGATTTCCTTGCGCAGAAAGGATACGCCGAGAGAGAAGGTTTCCGGCTTGACCGTGTTGGCGATATTTATGATATAAGGCGCGTGGACGACCACTTCTTCAATATGGTGCGCCTCCATATGTGCCCGGCCCGCTTCAATATTCAGCTTCTCGATCGGTTTTCTTAACGTATTCTGCGGGGCTCCGGTATAAATCATCATAACTGTCTCATCATAAGCCGCCGCCTCTTCACTCGCCCCGAGAAGCATTTTAGAGCCGGACATATGAACATGCGATCCTATCTTTAACAAAGACATCCCCTCTTTTCTTCACTTATTTTAGCATAATTGTCCGAATTTGCCTCCTGCCGCCCTCCTTCCCATTATTCACGGATCGTCGTTTGTCACATACACTGGATATCAGCGAAATATACGATGAAGGGAATGAAAAAACATGCCGCCGTTTCAGCAAGGACCACCGCCGATGTTCCGGGGCATGCCCTCATTTCTTTCTCCGCCGGCGCCGCCGACCCAGGGATTCCCTTCGCTTTTCCGGGGCATGTCTTCCTCTATGTCGAGAATGCCTGTGGCCCCTTCTTCAGGAACAGGCGGACTTTCCAATCTGCTCTCAATGCTGTCTTCCGGAGCAGGGCAGTCAGGAAGCGGAATCAATTTTTTCGGCATGCTTGCCAATGCCCAGAAAGCGATTCAGACGGCACAAACCGTTCTTCCGATGTTCCAGCAATTCGGGCCGCTGATCAAAAACGCTCCGGCCATTATCAGCGTTCTGAAAAGCATGCAGTCCTCCGAAGAAACGGCTTCCAAAGAGACGGAGGAGTCCGAGAAGGAGACAGAAGAGGAAGAAGAGACAGACGGAGCAGAAGAAACGGGCGAAACAGAAAACGAATCCAAGAAAAAGCAGAACGAATCGAAAAATAAGCGAAAAACGAAACGAAACGAGACAAAAAAAAACGTTCCCAACCGGGAAAGAAAAAATAAATCTGTGAAAAAAAAGCGGATCTCGTGGGACAGCGAAGACTTCGAGACCAGGCCTTCACGGCCGCGTATGTACATTTAAGGCATCCCTTCTGCAACTTCGTTGTGTTCTCGAATCGGCTCCATTATAATGAAGCAGAGAAAAGACGAAGTTCTTCAGATCGGAGAGATAGATATATGAAAGTGATCAAGGTTTCACCCCGGGGCTATTGTTACGGTGTGGTTGATGCATTGGTGATCGCGAAGAAAGCAGCCATGAATGAAGCATTGCCGAAGCCGATTTATATATTGGGCATGATTGTCCACAACCACCATGTGACCGAAGCGGTCAAAGAAGAGGGCATCATCACACTTGATCGTCCGGGAAAGAAACGGATCGACCTCTTGCAGGAAATCGACCACGGAACCGTTATTTTTACCGCACACGGCGTTTCACCGGAAGTGCGGATTCTCGCTGAAAAAAAAGGACTGACGACAATCGACGCTACCTGTCCCGACGTCACGAAGACACACGATCTGATCGAGAGGAAGAAAAAAGAGGGCTATCACGTCATTTACATTGGAAAAAAGGGGCATCCGGAACCCGAAGGCGCGATCGGCGTCGCCCCCGATAGTGTCCACCTTGTTGAAACCGTTGAAGATTTAGATAAGCTCAACCTTGACGCAGAAAAAATCATCATCACGAACCAGACAACGATGAGTCAGTGGGACGTACGTGAAATCATGAATGACATTAAAAAGAAATATCCGCAGGCGGAGACGGCCAATGAAATCTGTCAGGCGACTCAGACGCGCCAGGAGGCTGTAGCCACCCAGGCGAAAGAGGCCGACCTCCTGATTGTAGTCGGCGATCCGCGAAGCAATAATTCCAACCGGCTGGCACAGGTTTCTGAAGAAATTGCCCATACGCCGGCCCATCGGATTGCCGACTTGTCCGAGCTGCAGCTAAGCTGGCTGAAAGGCGTCAAGAAGGTCGCGGTCACGGCAGGAGCATCAACGCCGACGCAGCTGACCAAGGAGGTTATCCTTTTTCTCGATCAATACAATCCGGACAACCCGGAGACCTGGTCGACCGAAAGCAAGGCAGCAAGGAACAAAAACATCCTGCCCAAGGTCAAAGCGGACCACATCCGGCACCGAAAAGAACCGAGAGAAGCCTGACGGCCTGATGGCTCAGAACGTACAAGCCTGCGGATCCCGCCAGCGAAAAAAAGATCCTCGCAGCCTGTCCGAAAGCGATTGACGGCACAGCCGGGGCGGCTTCCTCTTTTAAGAGGTCATTTCTCTGATTTCAGAGATGCGGATTTCCCCTGTCCGCCGGCCGTTCAATGGAGACGGGCAATGATCGATGAGCCGATCGGAAAATCGGCGGATGTTAAACAGAAAAGGTCCGCAGCCGACCTTCCGACAGGCGATCGCTTGGCACTTGGTAAGGACCCCTGCCTATTCCTCTGAATGTTCATGCGAACGGCAATTTGTTTTGTTGAAAAAAATCGATATCCTGCGCGGACAGGCATTACATGGCGAAAACACCCGATCTTTTTCTTCGGACCGCTGCGTATTCCTGTAAATCGCGGCTAAAATCAGCGGGAAAGTCCGGCTTATCAGTAAAAAGCAAAATATTAACAGTAATCGGCAGTAAACGGACCGGAATCAATAGGTGAATGATCGGAACAGTAATTTATACCCGATTGATTAAATCAACCCACGGCCGGGAGTTTTGGCCGTTTATCGGTCGACGCACCGAAATGCCGAAAAGTCGCTCCGAATCGGGGCAAACTTGCACCGAATCGTCGGGAAGTCGCTCCGAAATAGAAAAGAGTCGCACCAAACAAGAGAGGTCGCTCCGAATCCGGCTACAG
>NZ_JAUUBW010000043.1:0-18692 GCF_036598985.1 Sporolactobacillus sp. KGMB 08714 | reverse complement strand
GATTCGCCCTGTTTTGGCCAAGTATCGCCCCGTCAAGAGCTTATCGCCCTGAAAAAAGAATGAATCGCCCTAAAGCAGTAGACAATCGCCCTGAAATGGTTGCGATTCGCCCTGTTTTGGCCAAGTATCGCCCCGTCAAGAGTTTATCGCTCTAAAAAAGAATGAATCGCCGGCTGCATGAACATTCCGAGCAATAGGCTGCCGCTCGTGCAAACCGATCGTTTTCAGAAAAATCGATGGTACTTTCACGGCGCGGCCCGACGGGATACATGAGTTGAGGGGGATATTCATTTTAATCGAATGCCTTTAAAATCGGCAGGATCACTTGAAACGTTGTCCCCTTCCCGGGCATGCTTTTCAGGTCAATCTGACCGCTATAAGCCGTGATGATTTCCCGGGCGATCGACAGTCCGAGCCCGCTTCCCCCGCTCTGCCGGGTCCTGCCTTTCTCGACCCGATAGAAACGTTCAAAGATATGCTTCTGATCTTCTTCGGGAATGCCGATGCCGGTGTCTTCAACTGAAAAGCAGAGCAGCCGCCTTTTTTCATCCGTCGATATTTTCAGCGTGACAAGGCCGCCCTTTTGTGTATACTTTAAGGCGTTGTCCAGAAAAATGGTCAGCAGCTGCTTGATCTCGGTCGGATTGGCATTCAGAAAAACGGTCTTTGAAGGCAAAGTATAAAAAAATCTTTTTTGTGCACGGTCCGCTTTTTGCTTGTAATAGGGAATCATCGGCCGGGTCAGCCGGCCGAGCGGGAAATCCGATCTTTTTGATGCCAGGGCACCGCGGTCGGCCCGCGCCAGAGCGAGGAGATGGCTGATCAGTGTATTCATTTCAGAAACTTCATCTTTTAAATCTTTCAGTGTTTCCTGCGATGATTCGGACAGGCGCTCTTTTTCTTCGGCCTCGAAGAATTCAAGCGAAGCGGAGAAAACGCTGAGCGGTGTCCGCATTTCATGGCTTGCGTCGGCGACAAAGGCCCGCTGTTTTTCATAATTGCGCTTGACGGGAAGGACGGCCCGTCTGGCGAGAAAATGGGCGATAATCACTGAAAGGCAGGCGGCACCGAGGCTGAGCACAAACAACAGCCTGAACCAGCCTTCGATTTGTTCATGCGTCCGGTTGATCTCCTTGCCGACTAAAATGTAACCAAGCTGACGGCCATCCTTCTCAACGGGTTCCATGGCGTAAATAATCAGGCTTTTTTCGCCATGCGGCGTCACGGCTTCTATTAATCCCGTCTTTTGTCTCTTGGCTATTTTCTGAATCATGCTGCGGCGGAGATCGTCGGGAAGCGCTCCCCGGTAAACAACATCGTTCCCGTTGTTCGCCAGAAAGGCAAACAGATGCAGCGAATGTTTGAAAACGCCGCCTTCAAGTTTCTGGGTGTGGGCATATTCCGAAGCCTGGTCGCCGGCAATGTCGTCAACCTGCCAGCTCACCGACTGGTAGATCATATTTCTGAACACAAAGAAGAGAATAACAAAAATGACGGCCAAAGTCAGAAAGAACCATATACTGTAAGTGAGGGTCAGCTTGCGCTGAAGGGTCTTAAACATGGTCGTCCACCCACATGTAGCCTAAACCGCGTATCGTTTTTATGTAGCTGTTTCTTTTTGACTGACCCAATTTTTTTCTCAGCAGCTTGACATAGGCTTCCATGGTGTTGAATGTCACCTCGCTGTCCTCCTCCCAGACTCTTGACAGAATATTTTCTTTTGAAAGCACCCTGCCGGAATTTTTCACAAAATAGACGAGCAGCTGGAATTCCCGCGGCGTCAGGCTGATGGACAGATCGCCCTTTTTCGTCAGATGATTGGTGAGATCGATCGTCAGGTCATGGGTATGCATCACATCATGATCGATCGGGAAAAAGTTCCTTCTCGACAGCGAGCGGATGCGCGCGAACAGTTCTTCAAAGGCGAATGGTTTCATCATGTAATCATCCGCGCCGGCGTCAAGCCCGCTGACCCGGTCGTCCAGGGATCCTCTCGCTGTCAGCATTAAGATTGCCCCGCTGTATCCGTCTTTGCGGAGGGCCTTGCTGACCTCGATACCGTCGTGCCCGGGCAGCATCCAGTCCAGAACAATCACATCGTAATCTCCGGTCATCGCCTGGTCGTAGGCGCTTGTCCCGTCCATCACCCAGTCCGCTGTGAACTGTTCTTTTTTCAACATTTTTATCATTAATTTTCCTAAACGCTGATCATCTTCCGCAAGCAGTATTTTCATGTTTTTATCCCTCATTCATTATCAGATCCACTATTAGTATAGCATGGTTTATATTGATGAAATCCGATCCGGACGTTTTCGGCACGGCCCTTTTCTTTCAATAGAATGTTGAGTTTGTTATAATTTAGGGATGAGATTTGAAAGGGGGCCATGCTGTGGTCGAATCAAAATTCAGCAAAGTTGATTTTTCAAAATATTTCCAGCCACCTTCTCTCAAGGCAGCCAGAAGGCGCCGCAGAGAATCGGTTCATATCATAAATAATTTCAGTATTCCCGACGACATGAAAGCGATCGGGCGGGGCAAAAAATATCTGGTTGAAACCTATGGCTGTCAGATGAACGAGCATGATACCGAGGTCATGGGCGGAATCCTTGAGGAAATGGGTTATCAGGAGACTGAAGACGTCTATGACGCCGATGTCATTTTAATAAATACGTGTGCGATCCGTGAAAATGCCGAAAACAAGGTGTTCGGCGAAATCGGCCATCTGAAACCTCTGAAAAGGGAAAAACCGGGGCTGATTCTCGGCGTCTGCGGCTGTATGGCGCAGGAGGAGACGGTAGTTAATAAGATTCTGCAAAAGTATCCTCAGGTTGATCTGATTTTCGGCACCCACAACATTCATCGTCTGCCGCAGCTCCTGAAAGAAGCGCTTTTCAGCAAGGAAATGGTCGTCGAAGTCTGGTCGAAAGAGG
Organism: Sporolactobacillus sp. KGMB 08714; assembly: GCF_036598985.1. Taxonomy (NCBI): domain Bacteria; kingdom Bacillati; phylum Bacillota; class Bacilli; order Caryophanales; family Sporolactobacillaceae; genus Sporolactobacillus; species Sporolactobacillus sp. KGMB 08714. The sequence goes on along the minus strand of NZ_JAUUBW010000043.1, from coordinate 15,762 downwards.
GCGACATTGTTGAAAATCTGCCCCAGTCGCGGCGCGGACATTTTCAGGCCTGGGTCAATATTATGTACGGCTGCGATAAATTCTGCACCTATTGTATTGTGCCGTATACGCGCGGCAAAGAAAGAAGCCGCCGGCCCGAAGAAATTATTGAGGAAGTCCGCGATCTTGCCCGCCGGGGGTATAAGGAGATCACGCTGCTTGGACAGAATGTCAACGCTTATGGCAAAGATTTGCAGGATCTTGAAGATTACGGACTTGGCAATCTGATGGATGAAATCCGCAAAATCGGCATTCCGCGTGTGCGCTTTACAACAAGCCATCCGAAAGATTTCGATGATCATCTGATCGAGGTGCTGGGCAAGGGCGGCAATCTGTGCGAACACATTCATCTTCCGGTACAGTCGGGAAATTCGGAGATTCTGAAGATCATGGGCCGCGGCTACACGCGCGAACGCTATCTGAGTCTATTCAATAAAATTAAAAAAGCGGTGCCGAATGCTTCGTTTACAACCGACATCATTGTCGGGTTTCCGAACGAAACGGAAGAACAGTTCGAGGATACGCTCTCTCTTGTCCGCGAATGCCGCTTTGACGGTGCCTACACGTTTATCTATTCTCCGCGTGCCGGGACGCCGGCTGCCCGCATGACGGACAATGTGCCGATGGAAGTCAAGAAAGAACGGCTTCTGCGCCTGAATAAACTGATTGACGAACTGGCGTCAGCAAGCAATGCCCGTTATCAGGACCAGGTGGTTGAGGTGCTGGTTGAAGGGGAGAGCCGAAAAAACAGCGAAGTTCTGTCGGGCCATACACGGACAAACAAGGTGGTCAATTTTCGGGGACCGAAATCATTGATCGGCGAGCTGGTCCATGTCAAAATTACGGATGCAAAGATGTGGTCGCTCGATGGTGAGTGGCAGAGAGAACCTGAGGCTGCCGGGCGATGAACAAATCTTATTCAACAGAAGACATCTTGGCCAGGGCCAGGAAAATCGCCGACCACCTGGCATCTGCGGAGCCGATCCGTTTTTACAAGCAGGCTGAAACGAAAATCAGCGCCAATCAAAAAGTACAGCGTCTGATCGATGAAATCAAAAAGCTTCAAAAGGAATCGGTCAATCTGCAGCATTTTCAAAAACACGAAGCCTACAGACAAAATGAGGAAAAAATCGACCGTCTGCAGGCGGAACTGAATGCGATTCCCGTGGTTCAGGAATTCAGGCAGTCTCAGGAAGATGTCAATGATTTTCTGCAGCTGATGGTCAATCTGATGTCGAAACGCATAGGCGGGGAAGCGCAGCAGACTGAAACACGGAAACCGGAATAGATTTCTACAGCCCGCCGCACGGCTGCAGCTGAGCGGCAATCCGCCGAAAAAAGGTTTTACGTACGGAAGATCCTGCCGGGCATTTTTCGCCCGAAAGCATTTCTCCTTGCCATTCACACGTGTCATTCGCCCTGCATAACATGACAGTGAAGAAGGCAAAGGAGGTTTGGACTTTTGGCAGAGAATGCTTACAGGGAAATTATTACAAAGGCTGTCTGCGGCAAAGGGAAAAAATTCAGCCAGTCTGCGCATACCGTGACACCAACGCATAAACCTTCGAACATCCTCGGATGCTGGGTCATCAACCATAAATTCAAGACGCAATACCAGAAGGATGCCGTCGTCGTCGAAGGAACTTATGACATTAATACCTGGTATTCTTACAACAACAACACGAGGACGGAAGTGGTTTGCGAAACGGTCGGCTATCGGGACCGTGTGCCGCTGACTCTCCGTGACAAAAGGGCATTTTCCGATCGGGCGGATGTTTCGTGCCGCCCGCTTCAGGAACCGAATTGTCTGGAAGCGAAGATCGCGCCGAACGGCAACAAGGTCGTGGCGCAGGTTGAAAGAGAATTTCTGGTCGAGGTCATCGGCGAAACAAAAGTAAAGGTCAGGGTCGATGACGACGGACTGATCGAAACGGAAGAGACCGAAGAGGATGAAGAGCTGGAAAAGGAATTGAACGGGCTTGACTCGGAATTTCTGACAGAAGATGAGGATACCGAATCGGAAGAATGAGGGAGAAGAGCAGATCTTCTCTCTTTCTTTTTTTATGAAAAGATTCCGCCGACTGTGCGGCCTGTGCGGCGCTTATCATCTCTTAAACGTGTGCTATAATTAAAAGATAGGTAAAAGAAAGAAGTTGGAGTGGGCGATTAATGAGTTATACACCGATGATTCAGCAATATCTGGCCATTAAAGCGCAGTATCCCGACGCTTTTTTGTTTTTCCGGTTGGGTGATTTTTATGAAATGTTCTTTGAGGACGCAAAGAAAGCGTCGAAAGAGCTTGAAATCGCATTGACTTCACGGAACGGCGGAAAGGATGAATACATACCGATGTGCGGCGTGCCGTATCATGCGGTCAAGCAGTACATCAAGGTATTGATCGATAAGGGTTACAAGATTGCCATCTGCGAACAGATGGAGGATCCGAAGCTGGCTAAGGGGATGGTCAAACGGGAAGTGATTCAGATGATCACGCCCGGGACGGTCATGGAGGACGAGTCGCTCGAACCGAAAAAAAATAATTATCTGGCGGCTCTGAGCGCGTTCGGCGACGGTTCGTACGGGTTCGCGCTGAGCGACCTGACGACCGGAGAGACGAAGGTCACTCTGATTTCGGCATGGGACGGCGTGATTCAGGAGATCGATGCGAACGATGTGCGTGAGGTGGTGCTTGATCCCCGTTTTGATGAAGAAAAAAAGAAGATGCTGGTGGAACAGCTCGGTGTGACCGTTTCTGAGAATGAACGTGATACGGTTCCCATAGAGCTGGCAGCCAACGCGGGAGGAATCGATCAGGAAAAACTGCTTTCCGCGCTCGGCAGGCTGCTGGACTATCTTCAGACGACGCAGAAACGCTCGCTGGATCATCTTCAGCCGGCCGATGTCTATCATATTAATGAATACATGATGATTGATCCCCATTCACGGCGCAATCTGGAGCTGACTCAGACGAACCGCAATAAAAAAACATACGGCTCGCTGCTTTGGCTGCTCGACGACGTCAAAACGGCGATGGGCGGCAGACGGCTGAAACAGTGGATTGAGAAACCGCTGCTGAATCAGGAGAAGATTGAAGAACGGCTCGCTGCCGTGGGTGCGCTGAAGGCGCATATGCTGGAACGCGAGACACTGCGTTCCGCGCTCGGCAACGTCTACGACCTCGAACGTCTGGTCGGACGCGTGTCGTTCGGAAATGTCAATCCGCGTGAAGTGGTGCAGCTGAAACGTTCTCTCGAACAGGTTCCGCAAATTAAGCAGGTGCTTGCCGGGATCAAGGACGGCCCGTTGACGCGTTATGGTGAAGAGATGGATCCGTGTGCCGAGGTCTGCTCGCTGATCGGCCGGGCAATCGTCGCTGATCCGCCGTTTTCCACGGCAGACGGCGGTATGATCAAGCAGGGATACGATGAAACGCTGGACCGTTATCGCGACGCCTCCAAAAACGGAAAACGCTGGATCGCCGAACTGGAAGCGAAAGAGCGGCAGGAAACCGGGATTAGATCACTTAAAGTCGGCTATAATCGTGTATTCGGTTATTATATCGAGGTGTCGCGGCCCAATCTTAAACTGCTGCCGGAAGGGCGCTACGAAAGAAGACAAACGCTGTCCAATGCCGAACGGTTCATTACGCCGGAGCTAAAAGAAAAAGAGCGGATCATCCTCGAAGCGGAGGAGAAACGGGTCGGCCTTGAGTATCGAATTTTCAGCGACGTCCGTCTTAAAATCAAGGAATACGCGGCGCGTCTGCAGCAACTGGCAAGACTGGTAAGCAGCCTCGATGTTCTCCAGAGTTTTGCTTCCGTCAGCGACAGAAACGGTTATGTTGCGCCTTCTTTTTCAAACAAAAGAATTCTTAAAATCAAGAACAGCCGTCATCCGGTTATTGAGAAAGTGATGCGCGACGGTGCCTTCGTTGCCAATGATATCAGCATGGACCGAGCATGCGACATGCTGCTGATCACGGGTCCGAATATGGGCGGAAAAAGCACATACATGCGCCAGGCCGCTCTTGCGGCGATCATGGCTCAGATCGGCTGTTTTGTCCCGGCCGACGAGGCTGTGCTGCCGGTCTTTGATCAGATCTTTACCCGGATAGGGGCTGCGGACGATCTCGTATCCGGTCAGAGTACCTTCATGGTGGAAATGAACGAAGCGAAATATGCTTTGACCCATGCCACTCAGAACAGCCTGATTCTGCTCGATGAAATCGGGCGGGGGACGTCGACCTATGACGGAATTGCCATTGCCCAGGCAATCGTTGAATATATTCACCGTCATATTTCCGCAAAAACTTTTTTTTCAACGCATTATCATGAGCTGACGTTTCTTGAAGAGAAGCTGCCGAGGCTGAAAAATATTCATGTCGGCGCTATGGAAGAAAACGGGAAAGTGGTTTTTCTGCATAAAGTCCTTGACGGCCAGGCCGACAAGAGTTATGGAATCCATGTGGCCAAGCTTGCCGGCCTGCCGGACGATCTGATTGAGCGTGCAGATGAGATTTTAAAAGGATTGGAACAGCCTTCGAACAACGATAGGGTTAAAGAAGAACGGCCGGATTCCGGCCATGAATACGAAACGATCAGGGAAACAGCGGCAGCCGATGAGCCTTCCTCTCCGGATCCGGAAAACGAGGGAACGGAACAACTCGCTTTCTTTGCCGACCCCGCTCCCAGATCGGCGAAAAAGGCAATGAATACACGGGAGCAGAAGGTCATTCATCAGCTTTCCGGGCTTGACCTGCTGACGATGACGCCGATGGAAGCGATGAACCGCCTGTATGCCCTGCAAAAAGAATTAAAGCAGTGAGTCTGCTCGATAAGAAAAAGGAAGGGATGAAGAATGGGCGTCATTAAACGGCTCAGTGAGTCGCTGGCCAATAAAATCGCGGCCGGCGAGGTCGTCGAGCGGCCGGCTTCGGTTGTCAAGGAACTGGTCGAGAACGCGATCGACGCGGAGGCGGGCTCTGTAAAGATCGAGGTGGAAGAGGGCGGCCTGAAAACGATAAAGGTCACCGATAACGGTCGGGGGTTCGCTTCCGAAGACTGCCTGATTGCCTTCGAACGGCACGCGACAAGTAAAATTCACAATGACTCGGATCTCTTTCATATCCATACGCTCGGTTTCCGCGGCGAGGCGCTGCCCAGCATCGCGGCTGTTTCCTATCTGGAACTGAAAACGTCGGACGGTGAAAACCCCGGAACGCATCTTTTACTGCAGGGAGGACATCTCATCCAGTCCGGAATTGCCGAGAGCAGAAAGGGAACCGAGATTAAGGTCAGCCGGCTCTTTTACAATACGCCCGCACGGCTGAAGTACCTGAAAAGTATCCACACGGAACTGGGCCGGATCACCGATGTTGTCAATCGGATGGCACTGTCCTATCCGAGTATCCGCTTCAGCCTGGTTCATGAAGGCAAAACGGTTTTTCAAACGAACGGCAGCGGCGAGCTCAGCCATGTGCTGAGTGCCATTTACGGCATCCGCACGGCAAAAGCCGCGATTCCTTTTTCCGGCGACTCGCTTGATTTTCATGTCGAGGGGCTGGCCGTCCATCCGCAGATTTCCCGCGCCGGCCGTCAGTATGTCTATATATTCGTCAATAATCGCTATATCAGAAACTATCCGATTTTCGGCGCGATCATGGAAGGCTACCATACCTTAACAATGATCGGCCGTTATCCGATATGCGTGATCCATATTAAAATGGATCCTTCTCTGATTGACGTCAACGTTCACCCGGCAAAACTTGAGGCGCGTATCAGCAAAGAAAGGGATCTTTGCGCCCTGGTTACAAGTATCATCCGTTCGGCTTTTCACAGGGAACGTCTGATTCCTTCGGTCAGCACAAGAAAAAATCCCGAAGATCGTCCTCAATCCGCGCAGCAGGCGATGAATTTTTCGCCGGGTGTTGTGACCGGTCCGGATTTTTCGGCAGAAGGGAAGACATCCCCGGAAGAAATAGGGGATTTTCCGCCTTCTTTTGCCGAGCCGGAGCAGGTTCGCGAACTGGATCAAAGCGCGTTCAGCGTTGAAAAAACGACGGTGCCGGGCGAAACAGCCGCGGCTTCTGAAACGACGGATAACGACGAGATTTTGCCGCCATCGCCGGATGCGCTGCCGGCCGGCCGGGAACCGCAGCGGCGGATGCCGAAACTCTATCCGATCGGCCAGATGCACGGCACCTACATTTTTGCCCAAAATGAAGACGGGCTGTATATTATCGACCAGCACGCTGCCCAGGAAAGAATCAAATACGAGTATTACCGCGAGAAGGTCGGAGAAAACACCCGCGAGGTCCAGGAACTGCTCGTGCCGATGACTTTTGAATTCACTGCCGCAGAATATGAAACCGTTCAGGAATACCGGGATTATCTGGATCAGATCGGCCTCCACTTTGAATCGTTCGGCGACCGGACATTGATTATCCGTTCTCATCCGACCTGGATGCCGAAAGGGCGCGAACCGGAGATGATCGGGGATATTGTTCAGCAGCTCAAAGAGAGCGGAAAAATATCCATCAAGAAGCTGCGCGAAAAGCTGGCGATGACGATGTCGTGCAAACGTTCGATAAAAGCCAATCACTACCTGCGCCCGGATGAGATCGAGGCGCTGCTCGATTCGCTTAGCAGAGCGCATGATCCGTTCACCTGTCCTCACGGACGTCCGGTTCTCGTTCACTTCACGACCTACGAAATGGAAAAGATGTTTAAACGCATACAGTAAAGGGATTTTTCGAGGGGAAAATGCGATTTGCCCCCACTTTTTTAGTAAGTCAGATAAGATTCTAAGTGATCGATCAACTTGTTCTCCAGATTCTGAGTGAAATGGATATAGACATTAGCTGTAAATTCGATGTTGCTGTGGCCTAGCCGTTTGCTGACGGACTGAATATCGACGCCGCTTTCGAGCAGCATAATTGCATGCGTATGCCGGAGTCCGTGCGGAGTGATGTGCTTATCCAAATTCGTTTTGGCTAGGAGCGTATCGATGACTTTGTTCACGCCGTATTCGCTCATCTCTGATCCGTTGGGCAGGGTGATCATGTACTTTGAATCCAAATATTTTTTGTGACTCAGCTTATTTGCCTTTTGCCATGTTTTATACATTTTTAGAACAGCAACCAGCATATCATCGATGGCAATCGTTCGAATACTTGATTTTGTTTTCGGCAAATGTTCACCTGTGTGATCACGGGATTTGGTGATTCTGATTGTGAACCAAGTCAGCGTCAGCCCAGATCAGAGCGAGCATTTCTCCTTTTCGCATCCCGTCCGTAGGAGGAGAGAGGCAATCACGAAAGGATGAAAAGACGACTGCCGGGCGGCTTCCATAAAGACTGAGACTTCATCCCGTGTTAAGCGGTTGAGCTTCACTTCGTCATCGTTTACGATGGAGATGTTATGAAACTTGTTCTTCGGAATAAGTTCCAGTTCTGCAGCTTTATTAAATGCCGTACAGACGATTGAATGCATAGATTGTACGGTTTTTTTTTTGTACTTCTTTTGCAGTTTATTGATGCGTCGAGTGCATAAAAGGATGACGCATTTGTTGAAGATCTGGTTCGTCAAAGAGTATGGTAAGTTTTGTAATCCTGACAGAAAACACGCGGCAGTCTGAAGGTGATTCGTTAGCTAATAGGACACCGGGTGGTGTGCCCTTTATGGGGTTGGATAATAAAGAATTAACGGAATGAAACAGAAGAAATGAATTCGCTGTAAGCTATTTTTATTGAACTTCCGGACTTGTTTTGCCTGAGTATTTATGCGTATGAGGAGTCGCACCGTTTATTGTAGTCGTACCTTTGAACTCGTGATAATGGCCTCCGCTTTGGAGGGGAATGGCTGGACCTGTCACGCCTCTTATTTCATGACGGTGGCCATCGTCAACAGAAGTAAATGTAAAGTATCTGTGCGTATGCGGGACACCGCTGGGAGCGGGTTCGGTCGTTCCGGCATATTTGTGAGCGTGCCCTACATCAAAAGAGGTGACCCCGCGAAACTCGTGAACATGAACTGGCCTGCCGTCCCAACCTGTTATAAAAAGTTGGTGGGAGTGTAATGGATTCGAATCATCAGAAAGGTACATGAAACCAGAAACAGGGATTTCCATTTATTAGGCTCCTTTTTAAAACAAGAATTTTGAAACAGTAATTCATATTCTTGAGAGTTTGATCTAGAACGGGAATTTAACTTAATGATAATAGGGCACCCTACCGGATGCCCTTTGAAGAAGGATGTCTGCTGGGTGCCGACGGATACGGCAGTTGTTTTTAATAAACGAAGGCAGTGCCGACAATAATTAACAGAATGAACAGTACAACAATCAGAGCAAACATACTGCTGCCCTCTCCGCTGCCACTGTAGCCGCAACTAGATCCATCATCATATTCCAAGAGAGCCCCTCCTTGTCATTTGAAAATACACTGTATGAGCGGACAGGCGATCACGAGTGGATAAATGGATGAATGAAATAGTTCTGTTTTGTCGATGGCAGGAATGAATCAACTGATAAAGAGAAATCCCTTGAACAACGAGATGCTGAGTGATTGGATAAGGCGCGCGAAGGGGGGGCGGGGCAATATGGAAAGAAACGTTTTAGGTCAACCCAGTGGCTGCACGGATATCAGAAATCGCTTTTTTGACGAGGTGATATGTAGAGCAGCAACTAAGGTTTGCAAAGCGGTTCATTAATTCGCAGTCCTCATAACAACGCAATAAAAAGTCCCTCAATAGTTGAGGGACGATGATTACCAAACTTGCCTTACCTTTGCCTAGACCCTAGCCAAATTCATTGGCCACAAAATCGGGCGCTTCATCCTCTTTCCCACAATTCAGGCATCTGAAGCTTATCGTCTTGATCTCTTCATCTAATCTCAGTGGATTTTCTTCCAGCCAACTCAAATCCGGATTCTTTTTACTTTGCCTTTTTTTTCGTTCACTGTCTTTCCTCTATCTTTGAATCCAGTCCACATCTTCCAGATAATGATACAGATACCCATAGCGGACATGCCAGATCTCGGTCAGTTCCATCTCTTGTTGACAGCAGAGACACCGAAAGGGATCTCGGTCAAATGCCTCTCTCATTTGCTTGACGGCAGGTTTTTCTTTTCTGTTCAAAAGGTAATCGTATGAAATATAATCACTCGGCCGCCACTCATGACGGTTATCGAGGGTCTCCTCAGTCACCAGTGTATGGACATGCGGATTGAATTTCAGATCTCTGCCGAAAGTATGGATGACAGTGATCACCCCCACCTGCAACTGCCGCTTCTTAATAGAAAACATTTCGCAGGTCCTTTGGGACGGTGAAAACCAGATGACGGCGGGGAACATCAAAGATCATGTCCTGTTGCTTATCCGACCAGTCATCCGTATACTCCTTTCCGCACTTATGACAAAAACAGCTCTTACAGATTAAGCAGACGAAGACAGGAACAGGATCTCCTTCACAGCCTAAGCATTCATACTTGGCATAGCCCAGATCACGCGTCCCACATTTGATCGCCTTCTGAACCGTTTCCCTGATATCCCCACGATAAGCCTCGGGAGCCGATCCGAGTGGAGTTTCCAAAATCCATCGAAATGTTCTCTAAGAATCTGCTTCACCACACCGCTTTCTGTTTCCCCATGATTCGGACCCTTCCTGAATATTCTATTGCCAGTTTAACGGACAGTTATCCACAGGTCGATATTTTTATAATTTCTTAAACAAATAAAAAAGCCCGCTTTGCGGGCATACATACTTTTTATTTAAGTGAAGAAACAATTTGTTTCATCGTGACATACACTATATTTATATTACCTTGCTTTTTTGCTTTTGAAAAAATTGACTATTCTGGATTTGAGTGTATCATTTCTTTTCTGATTTTTTAATGCAGTTGCAGAGATGGCTTTACCCGCATTTTTTTCTAAAGCAGCTAATGTCTGTGGCAATTTGGTAATATCTGATTCTCGGATATATTTTATAGCCAAATTAAATCCACCTTTCCTTTTAAGTCCATTCGACGGCACTAACGGTATTCAGTGGAAAGAGATCTTTGACATTATTTATGTCTGTTAGGACGGCGTATTCATTCGTTACTTCTGTTAAAGCAGCAGTTGAAAACAAATTACCTGAATATGTGGTGACCTGTTGACCGATTAGTGGAGCCAATCTTTGCGCAATCAGAGGAAAGGATATTCCTGATCCGCTTGATGACATGCATGGTCCGGGGCCTGTGCCTGGACCTGTTCCTGGGCCTGTACCTGGTCCGGTGCATGGACCTGTTCCGGGACCTGATTGATTTGCCATAAATTAACCTCCCTTTACTTTTCTATTAATAAATTATGTACTGAATCATGTAAGAGAAACGGCATAGTTCTTGAGTGATTATGATTAAAAAGTAAAAAGAAGCATGTCAAAAAATGACGTTAGCGTGATTTAAGAAAAAAATAAGAAAGATATCCAGTAATTTTACATAAAAAAGAGCCGGTCATTTGACCGGCAATTAATAACTTTTTGCTCAAAAAATTTATCAAATCAAGTGACAATTAATTCGACCAGAACGGGCGTAGCGCCGTCAAGTGTATCTCCGTCAGGAATCGTAATCGAGGCGGTGGAAAGAGTCGAAGTATTTGCAGTTTGCAGGACTCCATTGATGTAAAGATTGTAGTATGCAAAAGCACTTGGAAATGCAGTGATAGTTGCACCTGTGTCATTTGTAAATGAAGTTGCTGCAATAGCGAAAGCAGCGCCTGTCCCCGTCCCCGAACTTAACGTTGAGACGAATTTTCTACTTGCGATAAAGGATTGGACAATGGCCAAATGGATCGCTCCTTTCTTTGTTAGACTTAATATATCATATGCTATATTTCAATGACTGCATGAGCTAGATGAGTAATATAAATGTTCATTTTGAGATAATTCAAGAAATTGAGTCTATCGCGTACTAATATATTTGTTTATATGACTATGACTATTGGTGCTGTTTGACTATTTTGCATAAAAACCGTTAGAAGCCGGGATGAATTTTTTTCATCTCGGCTTTTAGTCATTTTTATATAGGAAATAGAAAACCCCATGCCTTAGAGCAGGGGGCGGCTAAAAGAATGTTGAGATGGGTCTGAAACAATTACAGTATGCGCATTATAGGTGATTAAAATATTCTTTAGTGTGTCAGCAGTTGATTGAAGACAGCTCTTTTTCTCCTTTTGCGACCGTCGAAAACAGTGAACGGCCGGACAAGGTCGCTGCCAGGCTGCTTGAAGGCAGGATTGCGATCCTGATACACCTGGTACTCACCGTTCCGTATATGTTGATTGAGGCCTTTCAGGTTCCCGACGACTATTACTTGCGGATATTCAACGCCAATCTGACGCGCCTTATCCGGCTTTTTACATTGCTGTTACCACTCTCCATCAGGAAATGACTCCGACCATCCTTCTGATTAAGCTGACCGCCGCCTGAGATAGCATCCCTTTTCCGGTGTTGCTTGAAGCGCTGATGAGTGAAACGATTTTTCTGCTGATCAGAGAATCGGGCATCCGGATGCCCCGGGCGACCGGAACAGCGGTGACGATTGTGGACACGCTGGTCATGGGAGACGCGGCAGTGAATGACGGTATCATCAGTGTCCCGACGGGATTATCGCGTCCTTGTCGGGACTCGCCGGCCTAATGCTTCCGGCCATATATAATGCGATCGTTGTTTTCAGATATTTCCTGATCCTTTTGGGCGGATCCTTCGGGCTATTCGGAATGGTGACCGGATTAATGTGCATTCTAGCCCATGTGTGCTCATTAAGAAGTTTTGGGACCCCTTTTATGGTTCCTTTTGCGCCGGTTTTCTGAAATGAATTGAGGGATGATGCGCTCTTTAGACTCCCGGCCTGGATGATGAAAGGAGGCCGCAGTCCACCACGTGGACTCGATCCACTCGCCGGGATGATCTTCAGAAACCCGGTCCGCGTAGAAAATAGTAGCCGAATTGAATCGGCAGTACAAACCTCGGCACCTTCGGCAGATACCCAGGAGATTGGCGATTTGACGCCCGCAGAATTGAAACAGGTACTTGGCAAATAACATATGGAAAGTCCGCGTGAGCGGGCATACATAACTGATAGAATCATGGATTTTTCTCTCTTTGATAAGACAGTCTACTCTAAAGGTTTATCGATTACATAATTTAAATTGAGGTGACATTAAAGAATTAAAAAGGGATGATAAAATTAAATGGAACATTTGATGTGCTATCAGGGACGTCCAGTTGAAGTTTGCTGTCATGACGGAAGGTCTTATTGGGGAGTGATAGATGGTGTGGATCCGCGGGGTGGAATATTTCTTCGAGATCGCTTCTCTAGACGGATATTCATTCCGATTTTCCTAATCGCCGCTATTTTTCTCCTAAGTAGAAGACGTATTTTCTAAAAAAGGATTGAAAGATTATACCATCAGCCTGTAGCGGACTTTCACCGCCTAATTCTATGCAGGCCGCGTTAATAAAAGCCGGTTATTGACCGGCAGGAACATAATTATTTCTTTCTTTCTTTTGATCCCGCTGATACGTTTCCTCGTCCAAAAGATGCTGATAAATACCACGATAAATGGTCGCATAGCTAATTTGCCAAGGACTATGATCCAATTTCAGACGGGCTTCAATCTGTTCGGGCGCCCCTTGATGGTTAAGAATCAATCCCTGAATGATCGTGAATCACCGGACGGGTCAATAATCGTTGACGCTGACATTGCTTTCGATGCTGTCGATAAGCCTTCTCAGTCCATGCATTAGTCTCCGTTTAATTGATTACGCCTCAGCTCGCGACTAACAGTAGCCGGGGACCGCCCGATTTGAGCTGCGGTAGCACGAATCGATTTACCTAATACTTGATTCTTGGGTATGATTTCACGTTCAAATAGATTAAGATGATGGGAGTAGCCCATAGTTGCTTCTCCCGTCTTCAGTGGTTTCTCGCAAATCCTATTGTACAGGGAAGACCCAACTACGGCCCTTTTATTTTTAAGTGTTGCACTTAGAGTGTAATTCAAGGTTATAAAAAATATCCTCCTTTAAAGACGTAAGGGAGGATAAAAAATTTATGTGAACAGCTTCTCTCCGCAGTATTTTATTCTATCGGATGATCGATGCGAATTGAATTAACAAAAATTGAAAAAATATATAAACGATTCGATTATTCGATTGATTTGTCATATCGAGTTGAGTTTTGATAAAACAGCTAAGTTTTTGCGAAAATGGATTAATTACTGAAAGCTGATGATTCCCAATAGCTGTCGACGACGTTAGGAATGTTATCAGTCAAGAAATTTTCAAAATTAATCTTATCGATCGTTTGCCGTTTGAAATCTGTTTTCATAACAGTCATGTCTGACTTTTTGCCGTATTTGTCCTGCGTGGGAAAAGTAACATTAAGTGCTATTTCTTTAACTTCTTTGATTCCTCTAACATGTTTCAATACGTTTACCGCATCTTTCCACATACCCTTTTTAATCATGTTTGTCGAAAGATCTGCTTGACCGTAAACTTGAGCGAAAACAAAGCCGTTGTTTTTGTTGAAATTAAAGCTGATGATTGAATTTTTACCGTTAAAAGTTTTATTAAACGCATCGTTACCCTGGATCGCTGCTCTTATTTTATCTTCAGTTGATTGACTTTTTGCTGTCTGTTTTGCGGTAAAGTTGAAGCCGCTTTCGATTTATCATTCTGTACTGACGGCTGATCTCAATTTGGAATAAAGAACCCCATGATCAGCAAAATAATCAACAGATACCCGATGCCGGCCGTAATCATTTTCCATCTCTTTCCCGACCGAAAGCCAAGAATTTTACGGTACCATTTGCGCTGAATATATTCTGTTTTAATTTCATGTGATTCAAGATGGAGGAGTACTTCTTTGATTTCGGGTACCCTAATATACACCGATTTAGCCCCATTCAGTTTAATCCGGGCACTCAGTGCTAATCTATCGATCTCTGCTCGGTTAAAATCTGACCAGGAATATGGCTCGGCTGTTTTAACTTCTTTATCGTATAATGTGAAGATGTCAAAACCATCGTTATGAATCGAAATATATTGCTCAGCAAAAGCTCCAACGTCACCACCGCTTACAACAATACCATGTTGAAGGTCGTGATCAGAAATATACTTTTTGATGGTATCCAGAGATCTTGGCTTCATGTCAGACATTTTAAACCCCTCGGTATCTTTTTCTTAATTATACAAAAAATCCCGTCTTCGCGACGGGATAAATAATTATATTTTTTTCCTCAATTTACACCCTATTTAATAATTAACGGTCAGTAATTCTGCCCCCATCTTTTTGAATTGAACTGAAACATCCTGAAATGATATTCTTAAAAATGCCTATATATCAGGCTTTTTAAAAAGTATGATTTTGCTTAAAAAGCTCCTATTAATCGACCTACGAAATGGAGAAGATGCTTAAACGCATACAGTAAAGGGATTTTTCGGAGACTGTCTCAAAAGTTGATTTTCCGACGATGAACAGTCTCCTTAATTATTTTTGAAATGGACAGACCGACTTTTGAATCTTATCGGCGCCTCCCTTGGGACGGCCTCATCTTAACGAGACAGGCTGAATGCTGTGTAAAATGCGTTCTTAAGATGAAGAGTTCAATAACAACGAAAAAATATATAGAGCAGTGAGTACCCGGGGATCCGGACTTTTTGTGTTTGAATCAATGAAAAGATGGGTGATAAATAAGGAGGTTTAACCGGAGCGATACAACCGGCATTCTTCCTTTGAATTAAGTTGCCGCGTAAAAAAAATAGTTGTTTACTCATACTACAGTCGTACCATGATTCGAAATGTTTTTTCTGCTCTATAATGAATGGTAAGAGAAAGACGATTGTGCAGTTGACGATTCTGCGCAGCAGCTGTGGAAAGGGAATTTATGAGATGAAAATAAAAAAAACATATTTTCGAATGTATGTTAACGATCTGGATAAGGTTTTGCCATACTATGAAAAATTGTTTGGTACGCATCCGGACTTACGATTTAAATATCCGGAAATGCACCTGGAATTAGCTTCAATCGGTGATTTTCTGTTCGTCGCCGGGAAATCTGAGGATCTGAAACCATTCAGTATGACAAAATTGACTTTCATGGTTGACTCGCTGGACGATTTTCTCATCTATTTTGAACACAACAATGTTGCGATAATAAGGGAGCCGCGAATTGTACCAACCGGTAAAAATGTAACAGTCAGGCACCCTGACGGTCTTATTGCGGAATATGTTGAACATCAACCTGCCCAAGTAAAAGCAGTTAATCTGACTAAAAGCAAGTAAATTTAATAGATAGATTTCGCAGCTGACGAATTCCGTACAACAATCTGATCGGATTAGAAAACTAGACCAAACCGGAGAAAGGCGGGACGGAACGCTGAGAAAATTATCAGTCGCACCGAAACGGGAGAGAGTCGCACCGAATCGGTTGGAACTCGCACCAAAACAGGAGAAAGTCGCACCGAATCGGGCTTAACTTGCACCGAACCTGAGCGGTCGCACCGAATCACTGGAATGTCGCACCGAACCTGAGCGGTCGCACCAAATCGGTTGGAACTCGCACCAAAACGGGAGAAAGTCGCACCGAATCAAACTTAACTTGCACCAAACCTGAGCGGTCGCACCAAATCGGTTGGAACTCGCACCAAAACGGGAGAAAGTCGCACCGAATCAAACTTAACTTG
>NZ_JAUUBW010000042.1:0-20400 GCF_036598985.1 Sporolactobacillus sp. KGMB 08714 | reverse complement strand
GGCGATTCGAGGCCATTTTCGGGCGATTGTTCACTGTTTTAGGGCGATTCTTTCTTTTTTCGGGGCGATAAACTCTTGACGGGGCGATACTCCGCCGGAACAGGGCGATTCGAGGCCATTTTCGGGCGATTGTTCGCTGTTTTAGGGCGATTCATCCTTTTTTCGGGGCGATAAACTCTTGATGGGGCGATACTGACCGGAGGCCCCCGTTGTATGGATCGAATTTCAGTTCATTATCGGCCGTGGCAGGCCGCTAGCCGTTTATCGGTCTACACGGGTTATCGGCCGTCTGCAGGTACACCCGGTTGGTCAACCGCTACATGTTTTAAAAATAAAGGAATCAATGATTGTTCTTTCCCCATTTATTCCCCAGTATCTTGAAATCAACTTTCAACCCATTATATCCAAAAAATTGCTGAGTCACAACAGCAAAAACGTCCGAAACCCTTAATTTAGAAAGGGATCAGACGTTTTATGGTTACTAGTGTCCAAAGTCACAATACATACGCCGGTTAAGCGAGAAAGCCGTCAGTTAAAGGAACATACCGCCGGAAGCCTCGATTCGTTCTCCGGTAATCCATCCCATTTCGTCGCGGCAAAGCGACGCCACGATGCCGCCGATATCGTCGGGCCGGCCGATTCTGCCGAGCGTTATCTGTGTCCCGATCTGTTCTTTGATGCCAGGAACAGCATCCAGCGCTCCGTGATGGAAATCGGTGTCGATGATGCCGGGGGCTACCGTATTGACACGAATGCCTCTCGGCCCCAATTCTTTAGCCATATAGCGCGTCATGACTTCAACAGCGCCTTTCATTGCCGCATAAGCGCTCCATCCCGGTGTCGTAAAACGCGCGAGGCCTGAAGAAAAGTTAATGATTCGGCCATGATCGGCAAGCTGAGGAAGCAAGTTCTGGGTCAAAAAGTACACACCTTTAAAGTGCACACGCATCATGCTGTCAAACTGTTCTTCCGTTGTTTCAGCGAATGGAGCATTGTAAGCAAATCCCGCGTTATTTATCAGAAAATCAAAACGGCCGCGATTCCAAATGCTCTTCAAAACTTCTGACAGCTGAGCGGCAAATGTATGATGCAGCGCTGTCTCGCCGACGTCAAGCTGCAACGCAGCCGCTTTGCGGCCGCTGTTTTCTATTTCGTCCACAACGGCATCCGCTTTTTCTTTCTGACTGTTATAGGTGACAATCACATCCACACCCTTTTTAGCCAGCGCTAAAGCCGTACTTTTGCCGAGTCCGCGGCTTCCGCCCGTTACCAGTGCAATTTTGGTACCATCGTTCATGATCGATTCTCCCCGTCGCATTTATTTGCCATTTGAATAGTGACCATCTGTGGCATATACTGATACTAGCACTTAGATTTATATCTAAGTCAAGAACCGATACTTTATTAAGGGAGAAAATACACATGTATTCCATTAATCAAGTAGCAAAAATCTGTGACTTGTCACCTTATACCATCCGATTTTACGATAAAGAAGGGCTTCTTCCGTTCATCTCCCGCGGTAAAAACAGAAGAAGGGAATTTTCTGAAGCGGATCTCGATCTTGTCAAACTTATTTGTTGTTTGAAAAATACAGGCATGTCCATCAAGGAAATCAGACGATACATCAATTTGTGCATGCAGGGACCGGAAACCGTCGAGATGCGAAAAAAGATCATGAAGGCACACCGTGAAAATATCCTGAGGCAAATCAGCGATCTTAAAAAAAATCTCAATATTGTTGATTTGAAAATTGCTTTTTATAATACCGAAGAAAGTTCACACGCTTTTATTTCCGGCTCAAAAGATTGATTTAGAGTGCACTCCAAGTCTAGTGAAATCATGGAATACACATATCTCGGGCCTGCCGCGGTTATTGGTTAGATAAGCCGGTGCCGCTGCTTTTTAATTCTTTTTTACACATGAAAAGCGCTTCAACGCTGCTATGATTCTTCGAACATGCCGGCAGATTTATTGGAAATAATCTGACTTTTAACTGTTGCGGCAACTTGATTCCACCGATTTGGTCATATTGTTAAGCACAAGCCCATTGCTGTCATTTACATAGAACTTCATTTGCGGTTAACTGCCGGCCTGTATTTTCGCTGAGAAATCCGATGGTATAACAATGATCATAGCGATGCTGCCCGGTTCAGTTCGAATTTGCTTTCATCCAGTGTCCGATCTGTTTGAATTTGATTAAACGGCAAATGTTCTTTTAGTGATTTAACGACTGCCGGTCCTGATTGACAATGGAGACAGGAATATCCTTCGTGTGATCCGGCAGCCTGCTGAAGCCCGGAATTGTGAGACCCGCAAAGAAAAGCACAATTACCAGGACCACAATCCTGCTTATCCAGATGAAACGATTGCGAAACCATTTATCTCATTGCATGGCTGACACTCCTTATTAATGATTTCTATCAGCAAGTGAGTATATACTCATAATTCAATCCTTAATATACCATGGAAAAATCATTGGTCAATAAAACAATCGGCATGACGGATTCCGCGCCTGACGAAATCAATAAACGCTTCAAAAGGTGAATGAAATATTTTAAAAAACATTGAACTTCATGAATCAGCTTGTTAAGATGACCATAAAAAGCCCGTCTGAAGGGATGACCGATATGAATGATAAAGGATCCACACGCTTTCTTGATTTCTACAAAAAATCACTGGAGGAAAACAAGCAATTAAGCGATAAACAGAAGCGCGTTTTGCAGGCCAGTCTTGAACTATTTTCCGAAAAAGGATTTGAGCGAACCTCAACAAGCGATCTGGCTGAACGTGCCGGGGTGGCCCAGGGAACTATTTTCAAACGATTTCAGAATAAACATGAGCTGTTGATGGCTGTGCTGGCACCGCTGTTTGGTTCCGCGTTGCCGGCAGCTGTTCAGGAGTTTATAACCGACACATTTAGCCACCCCTATGATACGCTTGATGAATTTGTCCATAACATTGTCAGCAATCGCCTGCATTTTATTGAGGATAATCAGCGTGAACTGCGCATTATACTGGGAGAAGCACTTTACGATCCGGTCATGCTCGCTGAAGTCAAAACAATTTTCGGCAAAGCGTTGCGCGCGCAGATGCAGCCAAGCGTCGCCCATCTGCAGGCGACCGGCGAAATTGCCGACTGGCCTTACGACTATATCGCCGAATATTTGCTTATGCCGATACTTGGATATTTCGGCAAAATCCTGATCGGTCTGGAATCACTGAACATTAATGAAGAAATCCGTTATTGTACATCGTTTATCATCAAAGGGCTGAGACCGGATTCATGACGTTAAACCGGCCCTTCGATGCGCTCAGAGCAAATCCGATCAGGCTGTATCTGAACATATGCATTAAGTACGGTTTTTAATGTCGGAAAATTGCCATAGATATCATTTTCAATCGTTTTCCCCCGTCTGCGACCGAATGTCCGTTCATTTTTATATCGCCGCATAAGCGTTTCAAAACACACACGATTCAAAGAACAATTAAGGATCCTGTCGCGATCGGCAAGGAAACGAGCATTACGTCAAAAAGAACACCCCTCTAAAATGTACACGCATTATGCCGGCAGGCTGTTTCTCCGCTGTTTCACCAAATGGAACATTGATTTTTGCGATATCCTTTTACGCCAAATCAGACCACAGATGTGCGGCCAGCGGCCGGTTTCGTTCACGATAACTTTAAAATGCCTGTTGCTGACGACGCAGCGTCGTGTGCTAGGATAATCCACGAGGTGAGCGAAGATGGAAAACGAAGAAGAGCGCGTGTTTACAGTGGGCGAGCTGGCAAACCTAGTCGGCGTCACTGTCAGGACGCTTCAATATTATGATCAGACAAACCTGCTCCGTTCAGCATATAACGACAGCCATAAAAGAGTCTATAATCTCGACGATCTGCTAAAATTGCAGCAAATTCTGTTTTTGAAATCACTGGGCTTTTCACTCGAAGAAATCGGCGGCAAGATTCTCAAACAGGGGAGTTCCGTCGATTTAGAAAAGGTCATGGAAGGACAACGCGAAGTCCTGATCGGAAAAGTGAGAAATTTAAACAAGATTATTGAAACATTGGATTTAGTGATTTCAGAGACAAAATCCGGACAAAAAATCAGTATGGATAAACTGATAACCATACTGAAGCTGATGAATCAAGGAAATCCGTATTCCTTTGTCATCCATTATTTCAATGACGAGCAGCTCAAAAAAATAAACAGCCGCATGCTGGAAAATACGGAAAAGCAGGGTGCCGCAAATGCGGTCTTTTCACAGCTTGACCTTCTTTACCGCAAGGGGGCCGACCCGGCCGGAAAAGAAGGTCAGGATCTTGCAAAACAGTGGTGGAATCTGGTTTGTGATTTTGCTTCCGGCGATCCGGACATGTTTCAGACACTGTTCTCAGCCGGGCAGGATCTCGACAATTGGCCGGAGAGCACGAAAGGCATTCAAAAACCGATCGGAGATTTTTTAGTCAAGGCATTCAATCTCTATTTACAGCAAAACGGAATTCATCCCGAAGACATTGGCCGGAAAAAGGATCGACTAAGCGGCAGTACCCGCGATCAGGATCCTACTCGGAGGCGGCCTCATGCTTAAGATGTTTCAAAATCTGCGCAACCGCGTCCCGCAGGTCTGCATCCTGATTGTTCTCATTTTCGCCCAGGTGATATGTGATCTCTATCTGCCTACTCTCATGTCTTCCATTATCAACAATGGAATCATGGAAGAAAATATTCCCTATATTCTGCGTTCCGGCGCAGTGATGCTGCTCATTGCGGGAATCGGAATCCTTTGTGCCGTCATAGCGAGCTTTTTGAGTGCGCACGTATCAGCCGATCTTGGCAGCATTTTGCGAAGCCGTGTCTTTCGCTGCGTGGAGAGGTTCTCCATGCACGAATTCGACAAGTTCGGCGCTTCTACGCTGACCACCCGCACGACAAACGACATTATTCAAATTCAGACTTTTACAATTTTAATGCTCAACATGATGCTCCGCGCACCGCTGACAGCAGTCGGCGGGATCATCCTTGCCTATCGTCAGGACAAAGGACTGACCTTGATTTTCGCCGCGGCGCTTCCCGTATTGGTTGCATTGATTGCCCTCTTAATGGGGATGGCGATGCCTGTATTTAAGCGGGTTCAGAAAAAACTGGATAAGGTGAACCTCGTGATGGATGAAAATCTGGCAGGCATTCGGGTGATCCGGGCGTTCAATCGAACAGGCTATGAAAATAGACATTTCGATCACGCCAATTCCGACTTAACTGCCACTTATATCAAGGCCAACCGGATTATGGCCTTCCTGCTGCCCGCCTTCATGCTTGCGATCAATACTATTGTGTTGTGTATCCTGGAGCATCCGGGTAAACAGCGGCGAAATCAATATCGGCGCCCTGACAGCCTTTCTGCAGTATGCCGTGCTGATCTTCTCAAACTTTGTCATGTTTTCCATTATGTTTGTTTTCCTCCCCCGTGCCCAGGCCGCCGCTCAGCGCATCTCGCAGGTACTCGAAACCAAGCCGGAGATACTCGACCCGGCTTCAGCGAAGACAGCAGGCCCTCTGAAAGGAGTCGTGGAATTCCGGAATGTCACGTTTCGCTATCCCGGAGCCGAACAACCGGCTGTCAGAGACATCAATTTTCTGGCAAAGCCCGGGGAAACCACAGCTATTATCGGGGGCACCGGCAGCGGGAAATCGACCCTCGTCGATCTGATTCTGCGTTTTTACGACGTGAGTGAAGGTGAAATCCTGGTTGACGGTATCAATATAAAGACGGCGACGCAAAAAGAACTGCGGGCCAGAATCGGTTATGTACCGCAGACTGCGGCACTCTTCAGCGGGACCGTCGCCGACAATCTTCGTTACGGGAGAGAAAATGCAACAGCCGAAGAGCTGGAAGATGCCGCCAAAATTGCACAGGCGGCGGACTTTATCATGGAGACAGAAAACAGTTACAGCGCCTTGCTCTCCGAAGGCGGCCGCAATCTTTCGGGCGGCCAGAGGCAGCGTCTTTCAATCGCCCGCGCCTTGGTACGCCGCCCGGAAATCTATGTTTTCGACGATAGTTTCTCTGCATTGGATTTTAAAACAGAGGCTGCGCTGCGTACTGCTCTGCAAAAAGGAGCAGGAAATGCGACTATCTTCATCGTTGCCCAGCGTGTCGGGACAGTCATGAATGCAGACCGGATTATTGTGCTGGATAACGGAGCTGTCGCCGGTATGGGAACGCATCAGGAACTGATTAAGAACTGCCGGGTTTATCAGGATATCGTATCCTCCCAGTTTTCAAAGGAGGAGCTGGCATGAAGAAGAAGTTCAATAGGACCGATTTTTTGAAAACCGCCAAACGCCTGGCCGGCTACCTTAGGCCCCAGCGGCTCCATCTCACAATCGTCATGATTTGTACGATCATTGCAGCCGTTTCCGCCGTTGCAGCGCCAAAAATCAGCGGCCTTGCGGTCGATCGGCTGGCCGATGGATTTATTGCAAAAACGGCCGTTCATAAAGAGGCCGTATCACAGGCCGCTGCCGACCAACGTATCAACAGCCTTCTCGCACAATGGAAGCAGTATTCATCGCCAGGCGAAAGAGACGCGTTTTTAAAAAGCAGCGGTCTGACAGAAAAACAATTCTCCGCTATGCAGCAGTTTGTAAAATATCCCGACGTCGAAAGGATCAAAAATGCAAATGAAAAAGCCGGCACTTTTCAGAAGCTGTATGAATTGAGCCGGACAATTTCACAAGGAAAGAAAAACGGCGAACCCTCGCAAAAGAACATAACTACCGCAATCAAGGATATCCGTGAAACGGGCGGACAGATCCCATTCGGTGTGATTGGCCGGCTGCTGCTGATTATGCTGTCCATTTATCTTCTGAGCGACATTTTTACTTTTATCATGCAATTCAAGATGGTCTCCCTTTCGCAAAAAGTGGTCCGTCAGCTGCGTCGCGACGTGAACCGCAAGTTGGCAAAGCTCCCGCTGCGCTATTTCGATTCTCATCAAAAAGGCGATATTTTAAGCCGGATGACCAACGATGTGGATACTATTTCCACAACGCTGCAGCAGAGCCTGACGCAAATCATTCAGTCAGTCTTTCAGCTGATCGGTTTTATCGTCATGATGCTGACGATCAGCCCGCTGCTGACGCTGATCATCCTTGGCACACTGCCGCTCTATCTATTGGCTGCAGGCGGCATTGCCAAACGTTCTCAGGGTTACTTCGCCGCGCAGCAGCAAATCATCGGCAGACTCAGCAGCCATACATCGGAAATGTATGCCGGACATAAAGTTGTCAAAGCATTCGGACACGAAGATCAATCCATCGCCCGGTTCGAGACCATGAATCGAGAACTCAACACGGCAAATTGGAAGGCACAATTTCTTTCCGGCCTGACGCTGCCCGCCATGAATTTTATCACCAATATCGGTTACGTACTGGTTTGCGTTGTCGGCGGTATCTTTGCCACCAGAAGCTGGATGGGTATTGGAGATATCACGGCATTTATCCAGTATGCGCGCCAGTTCAGCCAGCCGATTACTCAGGTAGCCGGTATTCTTAATATTATCCAATCGACTGCCGCCTGTGCCGAGCGTATCTTTGAAATCCTCGATGCCAAAGAGGAAACACCTGATCCGGAAAATGCAGAACTCATCACAAAACCGCACGGCAATATTCAGTTTGAACACGTCCGCTTCCGGTACGATGAAGGCAAGCCATTGATTGAAGACATGAATCTCACGATCAAAGCAGGTGAAACCGTTGCGATCGTCGGGCCGACCGGTGCCGGGAAAACCACACTTGTGAACCTTCTGATGCGCTTTTATGAAATCAACGGCGGCAAAATCATCTTCGACGGCGTAGACCTGCGCAAAATAAGGCGCGGCGGCCTGCGCACACTGTTCGGAATGGTGCTTCAGGATACATGGCTGTTTCAGGGATCGATTGAAGACAATATCAAATATGGGCGCGAGAATGCCACTCACGACGAAGTTGTCAATGCCGCAAAGGCAGCCCATGCCGACCACTTTATCCGCAGTCTTCCAGAAGGCTATCAAACGATGATCAATGAAGAGGCTTCAAATATTTCACAGGGAGAAAAACAATTGCTGACCATTGCACGCGCCATTCTCGCCGATCCGGTCGTCCTCATTCTTGACGAGGCAACAAGCTCCGTCGACACCCGGACCGAAATGCTGATTCAAAAGGCTATGACCGCACTCATGAGAGGACGTACCAACTTTGTCATCGCGCACCGGCTGTCCACAATCCGTGACGCAAAATCCATTTTGGTGATGAACCGCGGCTCTGTTATCGAACAGGGAACCCATCCGGAATTGCTTGCCAAAGGAGGCTTCTATGCCGAACTGTATAAAGCCCAGTTCAGCGGCGCCAGCGTGTAAATCATTCGATTCAGCCGGTAAAAAGCAATTGGAAATTTAAAAATGTGTTTTCAAATTTGCAAGAAATCATGAGTTTAGAATCTATTCAGTATATCGGCACATTTGGAAAAACAGTGCCAGGCACTTCCCCGGCATTTTCGACGCTCCGCCGGTTTCTGTGCTAAGATGAAAAATGAATAAATACTCATGAGGCGGATAAAGATGATCGATCAATCAGAAACAGCGCGCTACAGTGACTTTTTCAACCATCGGCCGACAGAGGAGATTGCCCGGGCGATCTTAGGCAAACGGCTCGTCTATCGCAGCCCGCAGGGACTCCTCAGCGGCTACCTCGTTGAAGTGGAGGCTTACCTCGGCGAGAAAGACTCAACGGCACATGCTTACAAAGGCCGGCGCACGGCTGCTAACGAAGCACTGTACGGCCCGCCGGCAACGATTTACATTTTTACGCTGCGCGGCTATATGATGCTGAACGTGATCACACAAAATCCGGGCACGCCGCAAGGCATCCTGATCCGTGCCGCCGAGCCGGAGCACGGCCGGGCAATCATGGAACAAAACCGGGGAAAAACCGGCTTTGCACTGACAAGCGGGCCGGGCCGGCTGACACAAGCCTTCGGCATCCGCGACAGGTCGCTGAATCTGGAATCAATGGGCACGGCGCCGCTGCACATCGCGCTGAACGGCGGACGGCAACCGGCGGAAATTGCCGCCTCTGCCCGGATCGGCGTCAGCCGGCGCGGCAACAGTACGTTTGCTCCGTACCGTTTTTTTGTCAAGGGCAACCCATATGTCTCCGATATGAAGAAACGCGACATGGATCTTGCGACGCACGGATGGCGAATGGGGTAATCCGGGAGAAAAAGCAATTGGAGCGGAAAACGATACGGCCGGATGAAAAAGTAAATCAGCCGTGAGAAGGCGACGTCAGCAAAGAAAAATCAGCGTTATTGAGCGGGAAATCGGCACGGCAGTGCGCGGAATCAAAGCTTCAGTGCCATTAAAGCAAAAAACAGCCCCGCCGGATCACTCATCCTGGTCGGATTTGGGCGGGGAAAATATATCTATTTTACTCATAACTTATTTTAAAATACTGTGAGGCCGGCGTATCTGCCTCAAATTTAATTCTATAATTATTCCCGCCCTTTTGCAGTCAACAAGGTTAACAGACAGAACGCTGATTTACCGGGATTTCAAATGAGCCGGGGAGGCTTAAACAGGGTTAAATTCAGTTGGGGCCCCGCCATTTTCCCATCCTCCTTATCGGCTCATTCGATCCATCATTGTCCTCATTCCAAAGCGCCAAAGAGACGGATGATTTCTTGCAATCCATACTCCGATTCTATCTGTTAATGAGCGGTAATATCTTCTTGAGGGATGGGCGTCCGTCGCAGCCTTATAGAAAACTTTTGCCAGATCGCGAGAAGTAGTTGTTATCTCATGAGAAGTTAGGACTTTTTTGATGACCTGCACGAGCTTCTTGTACGGTGAATCGGCCATTAAATTTTTTTCCGCATTCTGTATCGCTATTTCTCCCCACTCAGACTGAGTACCTCCAGGTTGAATCACAATGCTCCGGAGACCAAATTGCCGGATCTCCATATCGAGTACATCCGACCAGATACCCAGTGCCGCCTTAGTTGCATGGTACCATCCGCCGAGTGGCATATAAACATTTTCTCCAATAGAAGTCACATTGATAATACGTCCGAATTTTTGTCTTCTCATCAGCGGCAGAACGAGTTTAGACAGCTCACTGGCTGCAAATAAATTGACATCAAATTGATATTTGACATTTTCAAGACTAACTTCTTCAAGCGGCCCATACTCGCCATAACCTGCATTATTGATCAGCACATCTATTCGGCCCTGTTCTTTTATTGCCGCCTCGACAAAGCTTTTATTTGATTCATTGTCCGTAACATCCAGTCGATGGGTATGAATGCCAAGTTCCTGCAGATCTTTCATACGCTGCGTTCGTCTGGCACCCGCATAAACAATCCAGCCGTGATCATAAAAATATTTTGCGCTTTCATGCCCCATGCCTGATGAAGCGCCCGTAATAAGCACCACTTTCTTTTCATTTGTCATCTTCAAAGCTCCTTTATAATGACCGAACGATCGGTCATTTTTAATTTTATTAAAAAACGCATGGCTGCGTTTTTGTGAACCATTGACTTATTCTTGCACCTTCATTGCTCTCAGTACCATATGAATCATAGATTCGATTTCCGAATCTGTCAGCGTTTCATTCATCTGTGCCACCTTCATAGGTAATGAAAAGAAAGCCGCATAGACATATGCCGGCGCTCTAACAAAGTGCGGATTTTTGATAATTTCTTCAAAAGTTCGATAAATAGGCGCAGCCGTCGTTTCCGCATATTGATGTGCTTCTTCACTGACCACACTTGGATTGGTCAGGACCGCCTCCATAAACTTTGCTTCTTTAGGGTAACGCTGGTAACGCCGAACAAAGTGGCAAATGAAGGCGCCGATGCGTTCATCTAAATCGGGATGCTCCGCTTCAACTTCGGCAATACCTTCATCCATCAAATCCTTTACATACATATAGGTTTTCGAAAGCAGTTCCTCTTTATCTTTAAAATAGACATATACTGTTGATTTGGATATTCCGGCTGCCGCTGCAATTTTACTGATGGACAAATTGACCAGATCATTCGTTGACGTCAAGCTAAAAACTGCATTGCGAATCATTTGTAATTTATTCTTATCTCTATTTTTCATAGTGCAATAATAACCGAACGGTCGGTCATTGTCAATTGTTTCAGTTTAAAAACTAAGTTCTAAACGGCCCCGGCTCTTCATCCGCTTTACTTTTAAGAATCGCTGTGCACTCCGATTTTCGGTCATAGATCAGACAAAAAGCGAGCGGGATAAAAAATGTGACGCTCAAAATTATCCGTTCATTTTGGGAGGCATCAGATCGAGAACAACCAGATGACATTCATGATCGGATCAGTCTTTTTATCGCTGTGTTCTTTTGTAAATTCACTTACAATTTTTAAAGAAAAAAATGAAATACATGTGTTGACTCTTACCTTAGAGGATACTTTAGTATAGAGAACAACGAAAGGAGGAAAAAATGTACACCGTTCATGAGGTCGCAGAGCTGTCCCATACAACAGTCAAGACGCTGCACCACTATCACAAACTAGGTCTTTTAGTTCCGGAGCAAACGACAGAAGCAGGCTACCGTTTATACGGGAAAAAAGATTTAGAACGATTGCAGCAAATTCTTTTCTATAAAGAACTGGACTTTCCACTCAAAGAAATTAAACAATTATTAGGCGGTGAAATTGACAGAGAGAATACGCTGATTCAGCAAAAACATTTATTAGAACAAAAAATTGATCGATTTAAAGGGTTGATCAAGACAATCAATGCCTCGATCAAGAGTGCTAAAAAAGGAGTCGATTTAGATATGGAAAACCTGTTTAAAGGTTTTGAAACCGAAGAAGAATGGCAGGAGGCCTTAAAAGATCAAAACGAATATTTGAAAAAAGAATATGATTTTGACTTATCCAATCAAAAAATGGATGTAGAGTCAATGAACGGCTCCGTCATGGAAGCACAATCATTTAATAAAGATATGATTCAGTTCTTACAAGAAGGGGTCGCCGCGAATGATCCAAAGGTCTTGGATCGTGTAAAAGAACATTTATCTTTCTTAGAAAAGAAAGGGCAGTCGGCAACACCGCAGGGCTTTTTAAACCAGACAGAATTTTTCATCGTTGACAGATTTCACAGAAATATGCTTGAAAAACAGCAAGCGGGTTACACCTATTTTCTAAATAAAGCAGCGGTTTATTATTTGGCAAATATAAAATAGAACACAATGCCTGACCATGCACAGATGCGTGCCTTCTTAAAACGGGACTTTGATTGCAATGGTTTGGCAAAAAAGGAAACAGCCAATGAAGTATAAGATTTTATGATACGTATACAATATCGCGAGTGCCAAATATATAGATTTACTATTGGTATAGGGAGACAGTAGTTTAGGCTAAATCGCGCGCCTAACTTTTTCATAAAATACACTGATTTAACAAAAATTCCGTCGAAAAGATGACCGATGGAATTTTTTAAATACAACGAAACTGCATTCTAACAGATAGACTCTCGTCATATGATAGATTTCTCCCCTGTCCATAAACACTCTTTAAAAGATTTTCAAAATCACGGTCCGACATTTTCTGTTCATTTTTTCCACAGTCACACTTTATATTAGAACGCCTTCTTCGTCTGGGTAAAATGGAATATGAATAATCTGCATGGGTAGTTCAGTATAAGCAAATGAGGATAAATTGAAGGTGCCTGTAATGATAAGAATTTAATAACCACCCGGTTCCGCAATTACGCCTGTGATTATCATGAGTTATTCAAACTTAAATAAAGATCAAATCTACAAATGAATGAATTAAACCGGTTGGATCAGCTAATCCCTTCTTAGATTCCAGATGCCCAGCAGAATTAAGTTCAACCAGTCCGAAAATAAATGCAGATGCCATTGCTGCTAATTGTCTCGCAGATTTATTTATCGTGCATTTTTGTTCCCGAGCTTTTTCTAAACATTCTTCAAAAATTGAAAACAATTGAAAAGCTGAAGTGTGCAGGTTGGGATATTGTTCCTTATTCCACTGTCTGCGGAACATCAAGGGATAATGATCCTGGTTCTTTATTCCAAAATCATAAAAGGTACATAAAATTTCATAAACAAGTTTTCGGGAATCGTCTATTTCTTCAATCAATTTGCAAATGCAAATTTTTATCGTATTAAAATTTTCAGTCACAATGGCTGCAAGTAAATCATCTTTATTTTTAAAATATACATAGACCGCACTTCTGGATAAATTCATTTCTTTTCCAAGGTCGCGCATACTAACTGAATCAACACCATTGGTATCAATCATTTTTCTTGTGACATCAATCAGTCTTTGTTTCGTATCATTGCTGCTTTTCATAGTGCCCTCTTCTCAAATCTATTTACAATTAATTTTACAGCGTTACGTTGACACCGTCAACGTTTGAGACTACAATAAGCGTAAGTTGACAGTGTCAACAGTGAAAGATACTAACTCCAATTTTAGAAGGGACGTGTAATTATGCCGGCCGAAACGAATTCAAGTAAAAAAACGATTATTATAACCGGTGGGAACTCTGGATTAGGTTATGCCTGTGCTAGAAACATGGCTAAAGCCCACAAGAATATTCATGTTATACTGGCTTGCCGTCATGCAGCTAAAGCAAACAAAGCAGTACATTCACTCATTAAAGCAACAAATAATAACAACATAACTTCTTTGGAACTTGACCTTTCATCCTTAGAATCTGTAAGAGATTTTGTAACCAGATTTTCGAGTTCAGGTTTTCCACCACTGTATGCTCTCGTTTGTAATGCAGGATTGATAATGATCGATAAAACTCGTTATACCAAAGACGGCTTTGAAAGTACCTTTGGGGTTAATCATCTCGGACATTTTCTACTAGCCAATATGCTGCTCGAAAAAATGACTCATTCAGGTAGAATAGTTTTTGTCAGCAGCGGAACTCATGACCCGGCAAATAAGACAATAGTTGCTGTGCCCGTATATGAGAGTGCTAGATTGCTAGCCTATCCTAAGAAAATGGGGCAAAATAAAAATATGCTTACCGTTGGCCAACGTCGATATTCTACTTCAAAATTATGTAATATATACTGTACTTACGAGTTAGCCGAAAGAATACAACAACAAACTGATAAAAATATTACCGTAAATGCTTTTGATCCCGGACAGATGCCAGGTACAGGTTTTTCTCGGACTTTTCCTCTTTTTATGAGATTTTTCACTAAATATATTAACTATATCTCTGTCTTATTCCGCCCAAATGTTAATACTCCTAATAAATCTGGCAAGGCATTAGCATCGCTGATCATTAATCCCGAATTTAATGAAATCACAGGCAAATATTTTGAAGGTACGCGGGAAATAAGGTCTTCAGAACTTTCCTATAACCGGGAAAATAGGAAAAATTTATGGAAGACAAGTGTGGAACTGTCAAAACTAAACAAAACGGAAACACTATTAAACTTAGACTAAGAATCATTCACTATATAATGAAAAGCGCATTGTTTAATGATTATTTGTACAATGGAGAGATGATATGTATTAGCTTGTGCAACTTTTTTTATAACACGTGTAAATGATAAGCTCAGTCTGAGAGTGTCGCGTATTTTGCAAACGGCAGGGCTTCCAGTGGGGCTATTGCCGCTTACATAGTGCATTGGCTGTAATTGTACCCAGAATTAAAATGATCGCTTCATCATTCCGCATCTGAGTCATTATAAAGTAGCATTTTCCTGAATGCCTGTTTTTGAATCGTCACGTTCTATAATTGAAGTGAACGATTTACCACTGTACGAGGAGGAAGAGCAATGATCTATGATTGGATCAATCAATTGCCGCTGGAGGATGTGCGGCAGATCACACAGGTTGGCGGAGGAGATGTGAATCAGGCTTTTCGGATCGATACCGGAAAGGAAAACTATTTTCTTCTTTATCAGCCGAATCAGTCGAAAAGTTTCTATGCAGGTGAAATCGCCGGGTTAAATGCTTTTAAAGAAGCCGGCATTCTGGCCCCGCGGGTGATTGCCGGCGGACAGACAAACAAGGGAGCCTATCTGTTGCTCAATTACCTTGAGCACGGCACCGGGAAACAATCGGATTTAGGAAAACTGGTGGCCCATCTTCACCACTATAAAAGCCCGAACGGCCGATTCGGCTTTGACTATCCCTATTCGGGTTCCAGCATTTCATTCAATAATGACTGGACGGATTCATGGACAGATTTGTTCGTCAACCGGCGTCTGGATGTACTTGCCGCATTACTGCAAAAGAAACGGCTATGGACGAGCCATGAAGTCAAGTTGTACGAAAAAAGCCGTGACCTCATTGTCTCTGAACTGGCGCACCACACGAGTAAACCTGAGCTGCTGCATGGCGACCTGTGGGGCGGCAACTATATGTTCCTGGCGGATGGTTCCCCCGCATTAATCGATCCTGCAGCGGTCTACGGCGATCGTGAACTGGATATTGGCGTCACCACGGTCTTCGGCGGTTTCACCTCTGAATTTTACCGAGCTTACACAGCAGCTTATCCGTTTGATAAAGGCTTTGAGAAACGACTGACATTTTATCAGCTATATTACCTGATGGTTCACCTGCATAAATTCGGTGCCAGCTATGCAGGCAGTGTTTCTGCAAAACTGCATCAAATTAGCAGGGAAAATTAATTCGCTCGCTTAATTAACTTTTTTCAACTACTGCCACCGACAAAATCGGCGGATTGACAGCAGCGCCAGATGGGCAGAAGGATGGCTCAATCCCGGATTGCCCTTAATTAAATTTCATATATTTTCAAACTGTTTCTTCGGCTCTCTCCCCCACAAGAAAGCTAATATAGGTTCAGAAAAAAGGATAAACGCCTGGATTAAAGCGAGGCGCCTTATTCCTGCCCTGCCAGCCAGCTGCTGCTAACAGGCTGAGGCTGAGCCGGATCCCAATAGTTCTAGGTTTCCCTCCGCAACAAGGACAAGGAACCTTCTCCATACTCTTAACTAAAACACCGATTAGCTTGCTTATCAACAAGGCATTAGTCTGGTAATCCATATAGTTTGTTTGGAGGACGTCCCTCGTGTAAGGGGTATTACACGATGATAGAGATGTCCTTTTCCTTTCTTAGAAATCAGTGCCGGATATAATGACCATAGTAATTATATTCAGCACTGATTGGACAGACAAACCCTTCAACTATCAGCTAAAATCAGGCGTCAATAACAAGTGATGGCCAACTGTGATTTTCTATTGGCTAACGCAGTTTAGTACATACCGAAATCAGGATGTTTCATCTTGTCGGAATCCCAGTGAACAAAAAAATGAAGGCCATGGATGCTCTGGAATTGATTTTTAAAAAATGGGCGCGATGTGGTGAATAACCGGGATCAGCGCTGATCGGCGCTCTGGAAAATGCCTGAGCTTATACTCAAATGCTGCAGGATAGAAAAGAGAAACGGCATTGGAAATCCGTCAATGTTCCATGCAGTCTGTACGATGACGATGCGCTTAGTGGGCTAACAAAGGATGAAGTGGATTACATCCGCTATCGATTCAAAGGCATGAGCACACTTAAAAAAAGCCGATTTGGCAACTGAACTGGCACGGAGCATTCCTGAAAAATGCGGCGAATTTAATAAGGTAATTTAAATGGCTTAAAAACCCTACCGATACGTAAATGTGTTTGGTAGGGTTTTTAGTAGGGAAACAACATTAATATTCCTTTAAATTGACCGATATCTCATGCCATAAAACATCGTCTTATCAGCATTCGCAAATCAAATTAACTATTTGTTTTATTCCCACTCTGTTCTAAGCGTGTGACATATGAGCAAAAATACCGCAAAATCAAGGACTTTGGAGCAATATCAAACCGTATAAATCATTTAAATCAAAAATAAAAGTGCAATTAAAGTGCAATTAAAGTGCAATTTATGCACTTGGATCAGACTTGTTGGTTTCGCTAAAAAATTTCTAAAATCCAATATTCAACTTAAGGCGTTCAGAAAATGAGTGCCTTTTTTCTTCCCCTGACAAAATGAGGATAAAAAATCGACCAACTACTCATTATTTTAGAAAAAAAAGAAATAAAAACATATGAGTTAGAAAAAATATCGACCTTCACAAATTCATTTACAAAACAAACTACACTGGGCAGTTGAAAATACCTACCTATAAATACTTGACCCGATCTTTGTTTCACATCGATTTTGCAGTCCTCCGTAAGCGTTGGTATAATAATAATGACAAAACCAAATTATTTTGAAGTCGGGGAAAAGACCATGGATAGAGTTATTCAATCTTTAATGACAAGTTTCGCCCAAAAAAATGAATTGAGTTCTATGCCGGAAAGCTCATTGTTTGAAGCATTCTCCACCTATTGTATTGTATCAAAAGTAATGGATAACGATTTTAATTATAATGACATTGATGATATGCAAATTGGTAACGGAGACGATAGTGGTATTGATGCTATTGGTATTTTAGTAAATGGTGAATTCGTCAGCAATTTACAGGCACTTGAGGATATTCTATCTGAGGCAAAAAAAAATTTAGATATACTAATGATTATGATCCAAGCAAAAACAAGTTCGAAATTTGCTGGTAGTGAAATGCGAGTCTTCGGTGATGGTGTTAGTGATCTACTTCGCTCGGAACCAAGATTTCGACAAAACGCTGATCTTCATGAGAAATGGAAAATGGTAAACAAACTCATTGAACATGCTAGTGCAATCAAGTCTTTTCGTGGCCGTGCCTACTACGTTACGACAGGGGTTTGGAATTCTGATGAAAACTTGACAGGTACAATTAAGCTCATCTCAGAGGATGTTTGCACTCAAAACGTATTTACTGACTTTGACTATAAACCCGTTGATTCGAGGATGCTTCGAGATTATTTTACAGATTCAACAACAAAAATATCTAGGGAAATTTATTTCCCAAAAAGAGTCGTTATGCCGGAAGTTACAAACATACATGAAGGTTGGTCAGGTTTTCTTAGTGGAAAGGAATTCCTTAAACTTATCGTAGATGATGATGGTGACTTACGTAGGTCATTATTCTATGATAATGTCCGTGATTTTCAGGGGGATGCTGGAGCCAATATAGGTATTCGTGAGACCTTAGAGTCATCCCACCCAGAGAATATGTCGATTTTGAATAATGGCGTTACAATCATAGCAGATAGTGCTCGCGTTGCACGCGATAATCTAATACTCGAAAACTATCAGATTGTAAATGGGTGCCAAACCTCATATGTGATGTACAATTGTCGTAATAATATTAATGAGACCGTCTTTCTGCCTGTAAAGATTATTGTGACCACCAATTCAGAAGTCTCGACAAAAATAACCATTAGCAACAATAGTCAGACGGCCGTAAAGGAAGAAGACCTTCTTGCACTAACCGAAGTTCAAAAAGAATTGGAAGCATACTTCAATTCTTTCGAAGAAAAGAAAAGGCTTTTTTATGAACGACGCTCTAATCAATATAATTCACGAACCGATGTGGAAAAAGTTCGAATTGTACCTTTATCAATTGCTCTGAGATCCTATAGTGCAATGTTTCTGGCAATTCCCCATTACGCAAGTCGCTATTATGGTCGCTTGTACAAAGATTATTCACAACAGGTTTTTGATGGAAAGAAATCTGACATTGCTTTTTATACTGCTGCATACACACTTTATAAGTATAACTTTTACATTCGCAACTCAGCTTTCGACCGTAAATTTGCAAAATTTAAGTACTTCGTGTTGCTAATGGTCAGGCTATACCTAACCGGTGACGCAACACCAGAAAAATCAAAAAAAGAAATAAAAAAAGAATGCGAGGTTATTAATCAAGTTCTCTGGAATGAAAAAAAGTGTAAAGAGGTTATGACGAAAATGATTGCGGTTATTGAGAAAATTGCCGGAGATCAAATTACGTCCAACCAATTGACCTCAAAGAAATATTTTTTGGATGAGGTTTTAAAGCAAGTTTTGCCTCCAAGGGGGACAAAAAAATGATGGGTATCATCCCGCTTCTAAGTCCGCTCTGCTTACCCAAGATTCTATAGTTTAGTTAGGAGCCAAATCATTATTTCAAGGAAGGGGGTAAATAATTTGAATTCTTGGCGATCGCCATTGCGTTATCCGGGTGGCAAATTGAAGTTGGCTCCGTTGATAGAACAACTTATTTCAAATAATAAGGAAATCATTAACTATGTAGAACCATTTGCAGGCGGTGCTGGAATTGGAATTTATCTTCTGCTCAACAAAAAAGTAGAGCATATTACGTTAAATGATTTTGACATAGCAATTTATTCTTTTTGGACTACAGTCACAAGTTACAATGCGGCTTTTCTAGACTTGTTCGATGCGATACCTGTTACAGTACCTGAGTGGAAAAGTCAAAAAGAAATATTTTCTGATCTTGAGCGTAAGTCAAAGCTAACCCCATCTGAAATAATTCAGCTTGGTTTTTCAACCTTCTTTCTGAATCGAACTAATTTTTCGGGTATTTTGCGTGGCGCTACGCCTGTAGGTGGTATGAACCAAAATGGCAAATGGAAGATCGATTACGAATTCAATAAGGATCGGTTGCGCCCACTTATTGCTGAAATTGGTAAGTACGCTGACCGAATCTCGGTCACAAATCTAAATATGGTTACATCTATGAAAAAGTTATCACTTATGTCTGATGAATACACTGTTAACGAGACCCTAATGTTCATCGATCCACCATATGTGAAACAGGGCAAAAGACTGTACCTACCAATCAAATCGATGGAAGAACACGCATCCATTTCTAAACAAGTGTCCGAATTGAAACCTCATTGGGTTTTGACTTACGATGCAGTTCAGGAATTAATGGATTTGTATAATTTTTCTAAGAACAGGTATCTATATACCCTCCAATATCGTGTTAAAACTCATCGAAAAGGGACCGAATTTCTGGCATCGTCTGACGGTCTTAATCTTGGGGAAGCGCCAAAGATCCATATATTAGAAAAACTCTAGTATCCATCTCTATCAATTCAAAACATGTTGTGAATAGTCATTGTGATGCAAGATTTACAACTTTGCATTTGGACCCCTACGACACCTTAGTCCGAAGAATGGAGATCCCCAACGAATTGTTGCACAAATGTTGCTCTGTTTCGGAAGTACGCAGGATAGATTACTCTTTAAAATGGGGGAGTAGATACCCCGTTTGGTGTCGAAACGTTGATTTAACGGCATTTTTGGCAAAGGTAAAATGGATAAAAACACTTAAATTGATATGAATCTCCGCCAAGAGCTGGAGTCAAAGAACCATATCAGTTCGAGACTTGGAAGAGGCTGTCTCAAAAGGTCAGTCTGTAGTGAAAAACGAGAGGGACATTTTTTCCCTCTCGTTTTTCGCTCATCCT